>JBNLFC010000201.1:0-6996 GCA_050305335.1 Leptospirales bacterium | reverse complement strand
GATAACCGCTATTTTTTCCCTGTCCTGACCGCGGCCTGGGATCGGGAGTCTCCGATTTAAAAACCAGCAAAGTATCTTGAAAGCCGGAAGAGGGAAAAACAGAAAACCGCTGTGAGGATCCGCCCTCAATCGATGCATTGTCGGCCAGAGGCCTGGATACAAAAAGTGTAGAGGAGCAGTGGGAATCGCTATCGTATGAGAATCCTACACCGACACGCATCGCCTCTGGAACTAGAAACTGTTTGCGATGATACACTCCAGCCATTAGAAGTTCCAGTCCGTAGAGAGGGTCAGGACCTCCACTCAGTCCGCTTGTTCGCGCAGCTTCATCCCCTTCGTTGGAATAACCGGGGTATTCGGGTTGCTCGAAATGACCTCCCGTTGCTCTTCCGGCTTTGCAGTTCAGAAGCACATAGTCAGCATGTTTCTGCCCCATTCTACTGAGACTTTCATCATATATCCATAGCGGTAAACCTGCAGCCTTTCGATACTGGTTGATTCGATATAGCGCCATCCTCTGCAATTCGGGAATAGAATCGTTTACTCCCTCCATGGTAACCTCAGGGAATTGTGACTGAGACTTATCTCCGAAAATAAGAACGGGGTAAAATGCGGCGGTCAAAGCGAAAAGCGGCGCACTCCAGAGAGACCACTGTATAACATAAAAAAAATAGCTTTTGATTAAAAGAAGCGATCTTCGCATCGATTTTGCCGGAACTCAGTAATTCAAGGAGATAAGACGATTTTTTCCAGCGCTGCAATGCAAAACATGACGGAGAATCAGAGAATGGGGATCGCTTCGCCTCCTCACTGCAGCATGGAAGCGAATTCTAGAAATAAAACGCTGCTTGCCCCGATCTGCTCCATGGTCCCGACCGGAATCTCAACAAAAACCATGGAGCAGATTCGTTATTCAAGCTTTTCCAGCTTTATATTTGTGAATCTTGGGCCGGTGGATGAGTCAGGTGTGCCACGGAAGGATCGCGAATAGAATACGTTGCTACTCAGGTAGCGATATCCCTGGAGTTTTCCACCGGTCTGAAAAAAGACTTTCTCATCATCCTGGCTCCAGGTATTCCCCACGAAGATACGATCGTAATTTGATGAGAACTCCCAGGAGCTCCATTGACCTTCACGCTCCGGGATCATCAGGGAAGATCGGCCAATCTCTTTATCGGGCTTCCCATCCATATTGGTGTCTGCCCATGCCACTATATAAAAGCTACCTGCAGGACCAGAGCGGGCATGTTTGATACTGATGCGAAAACGACCCCTGGATGGGAACTCAGGCAAAACCTGCCACACCTGCACCTGGTGTCCAGTGTTCACAACAGTGTTCACTTCTTCTTCTCCAACTCCAGCCGTCGAGCCAGATTGCTGGAGGAAGCTTAGCTTGATATTGGTGTAACGAGGGCCAGTGGACGATACCGGCTTGCCATCAAACTCCCTGGAGTAAAAAACTTGATTGCTCAATCCTTTGTAACCCGGAAGTGATCCATCCATCTGATAGTAGATCCGATCATCACTCTGCTTCCAGGTATTTCCCACCAAAATCCGGTCATATGTGGAATCGAATTCCCATGAACTCCATTCTCCAGCACTGCTTGCCGTGAACAGTGGAGAACGTCCTATCTCTTTATCCGGAATACGATCGTTGTTCGTATCAGCCCAGGCGATCATGTAGAAACTGCCAGACTCTCCCGCCGACGCGTGCTTGATGCTCAGACGGTAACGACCTTGTCTAATATACTCCGGCAAAACTTCCCACACCTGCACCTGGTGTCCTGTATTTTCAATCTTTGTGACCTCACGCCCCATTGTCCCTATCTCACCATCGCCTGCCCCCCGGCCAGTGAGACCATCAGCCACGATGAAAAGAGCTGCAATCCAGATCAGACTGACTCCCAATCTGCTACGTTTCGCCATCATTATTCCTCGACTGAGTGAAAGCGCAATTGCATGCCTTTGCAAAAAAACTTCCATTGATTGATAATCCATTACTCCTGGGATCCCTTTAGCAAGTTAAAAAAAAAACTCACTCCTATTTTTCGCTGCGAAACCTGATCCAAAAAAGCAATTCTTCAGGAGGCCAACTGAAGTCAACCTCCAGCGCCATTCATCATGGGAACGTCATGTAATCGTTGTATCCGTCAGGCACCCGATCCAGGCTCTGCATAGAATAGGACCAGATGTTTTTATTCTGCATATTATTGATCAATCCTGCTGGAATCAGGAATGTATATCGACTCCCTCCCTCCAGTTGCGTAAGCGTCTGTCCCGAATAGAGTATGGTTTCAAAATACCCATCTCCATTGGTATCCTGCTTCAAGGTCACTTCGCTCCCGGTCCAGAAGACCATATAGTGATCCGGAGATCCAATAGCAGGATCGTATAAGCGAACATAGGGCTCACCCCAGCCTAAAGCCGCTACGGGTAAATGCAACTCCAGCTCAATATAGGAAACAGTGGAATCATATCCAGCCTTCAGTTTTCTGTAGTCATCGATTCCACCCTCGGCCGGATCCAGGGTATTAGTGGAAAGTCCCGCAGTTAAATGCATTGCTCCGGTATTCGGGGCGCGATCCTGAGAGGACATAGCATATACCCACACGTCGCGTGATGAAATGTCAGGCAATACTCCACGTGGCACAGTCACTCTGTAGTGTTTACCGAAATCGTACGTGGTAATCGAAGTGCCGGAGAAGACTTCTGTTTCAAAGTGACCGTTGTTATCCCGGTCTCTGACAATATGAAAATGTCTACCTGAGTCAAAAATCAAAAGATCATTGGCTTCACCGTCATAGATATCATAGAAATAGATGTAAGGATCACCCCAGCCTAAAGTAACGGCGCTATAAAAATAGAGATCAATGGTAACGCTGCTTGCTGTATAGTTGAGGCATACTTTCTGGATATCCATTCCGCCACCTTCCTGAGCATCCAGCGACGAGACCTTACAGATTTCCCTCGTAGGAAACACTAACTCACGAAACACGCCATTGTCTTTCATTGAAGAATCCGACCCCGCTGGATCGGAAAGTCCAACTACCGAGAGAAGTGCCGCGGAATTGCTCTCCTGCTCCGCCTTCTGACAGAAGGCAAGCAAAGGAATTAAAGACGCGGCAACCAGCGTTGAAATAATTTCCTGTTTTCCAATCATATTTGGAACCCCCTTAACTTTTTCAACATCCAGGGAAAGTCACCAGCCTCAAACGCAACAAATTAACCAATCGCAATCATTAATTTAACGTAAATTTAATAATAATTAGCGATTAGCAATACTTTCGGATAGTTATGCGATGCAATAGTTAAACCTACCGACAAATTATATTGCAAGTCCGCTCAAACACACCAGGGTGCCAGGCCAATTGCCATGACTTATGCCGGACTGGCATTGCTCTACATTGTGGCGAAGTGACAGCGGGGAATACTGGATCAAGAGAACGAATGGACTTTACAGCGATCGGGGATAGTGTCAATACTGCACCAGGAATTGAATCGACGGGACTCTCCTCAGGAGATGAGAGAAGATCATTCAGCTTTACGGTGTTAATGAAAAGTACACATGCAACCTGCATTCACTGGCTCATAGGAAATCCAGTATGAAACTCAGCGTGCTTGCATTGACGATTCTGACTTTACCCTTTTGCCTATCAGCAAAAGAGCTGGATCTGAATCTTCTCCGCGAGGGAGACATTCTGTTCCAGGAAACTTCTTCGCGCCAGGCAAAGGCTTTGAAGCTGGCTACACACTCACGCTATACTCATGTGGGAATTCTTTTTCGCAAAGGAGCTTCGTATGAAGTTCTGGAAGCAGTACAACCGGTTCGCTTCACTTCCCTGAACCATTTCGTCAAGCGCGGAGTAAACAATCATCTGGTTGTAAAGCGCTTAAAAAAAGATCAACGCTTACTGAACCCGGAAACAATTGCACGGATGCGGCAATATGGAAGCAAGTTTCTGGGGAGGGATTACGATCTCTACTTTGAATGGACTGACGATCGATTCTACTGCACTGAACTTGTCTGGAAGATCTACAAACAGGTTCCTGGCGTAGAGATCGGTCCTCTGAAGAAATTGAAAGATTTCGACCTGAACCATCCCTATGTCAAGAACCTGATGAAAAAACGCTATGGGAGCCATATCCCTTACGAAGAACGAGTAATCTCCGTATCTGATATGTTCAACTCCTCAGAACTGAGGCTCGTCTGGCAACAGAACTGAGCCCATCTCCTTAAAGGTCCACACCGAACGAGTCGCCAGCCGCCTCCCCTGTAAGGACCGCTGATGCGGAGAAAGCTGTTGTTCCTGCGACGCCAGCGTTTCCCTGAGAATAGAAGAGATAGACTCTTCCCGTATAGTCATTGTTGTACTGCACAGCCCCTACTGCCAGATCCGAATAGCCATCCCTATTCATATTTCCTGTCGCAACACTGCTGCCGAAACTATTATAAGTGGCCCCGCCGGTTATAATACCAGAGGCAAACCTGGCCGCTGTTGTGGGAATGCCCACTCCTCCCCAGGAGTGAAAAATGTACGCCCTGCCAAGGAAAGAGGAGTAGCCTGTGGCACCCGCCACCACATCCTGGTATCCATCTCCGTTAATATCGCCGATGGCAACGCTGTCACCAAAATAGTTATCCACCGTTTCCCCTGTGATCATGGAAGAGGCTCCACCCGCAGCATTGACTGTAACACCGCCGGACCCGGTTGAGTAAAAGAGGTAAGTCCTGCCTGCATTTAAGTTGTATTGTATAGCTCCCACAGCCACGTCATCGTACAGGTCTCCATTGATATCACCGGTTGCAATAGAGTGCCCGAATAAGTCCCCGCCATTCTCTCCATTGATTATGTTGGTTGCATCGGCGGAGATAGCTCCAATTACTCCGCCTGCCCCGGTGGATCGAAAGATATAGACCTGGTTGATCTTTGCTCCGACCAACAGGTCCACATAGTGATCACCGTTCAAGTCTCCAGCAGCAAGACTCAATCCAAAACGATCCCCGAGTTGACCGGAAATTGATACGTTAGCAGATGCAGCAGACGTAGTAGTTATCCCTGAACTGCCTGTTGAATAAAAAAGGTAAACCCGCCCGGCAAACGTTGAATCCCCGTATCCACCCGCAGCCACATCCGCATAGCCATCACCGTTTATGTCACCTGTGGTCGTGGACTGTCCAAAATAGTCTATACTGGATAAGCCAGTAATCACATTAGATGCCATAGCAGCGGCTGTAGCTACGATTCCATTGCTTCCCGAGGAGCGGAAAATATAGACACGGCCTGTTCCCTTGTTGTATTGGGGAGAACCCATGACAAGGTCCGCAAAGCCGTCGCCATCAATATCGCCTGTAGCAACACTGGCACCGAAATCAGAGGAGCTTTCTCCTAAAATAGTGTGAGAGGAGGCAGAAGCGGCATTCCCCGAGCTAATACCTGCGCCATCCTGTGAATAGAAAAGATAGACTTTTCCTTGCCTTCCCGAATACTGAGATGCTCCCACCACCAGGTCCGCGTAGCCATCTCCGTTCACATCTTTATTGACACCTTTGCGAACAATTAAAGTTGCCACATCAGATCTTTTTCCGGAAGTATCTGTGGCGCGCACTGAGACTGTATGGAGAGTGCCATATCGCCAGATGGAAGTTCCAGTGGGCAAAGGAAAACTCCATCTCTCGGTTCCGGAAGCGCGGATGAATTCACCACTATCCAGAGACACATCCACCGCAGCTACGCCCATATTATCCGCTGCAGCTCCCACCAGAAAACCGCTCTCTACCATACCATGATTTTGAATATTTTGAACCTCTACTATCGGCTTATCTATATTACTGAGTATAGCCAGTAGAGAAAGAGAAGTGGTTTCAGGAAAATTTTTTATACATGCTACCGGTGCAATAGCAAATCCAACCAGAAGAAACATTGTAATAAGGTTAGATGCTGGCCTAACGTCAGAATGAAACTTCAAACCCCGACGGTTCTTTGAGATAATCTGCAAAATTAACGACAACATTTTTCTCACCTCACATCGTGCAAGATGCTGCTATTAACAACACCTTGAGAATCCGGCCAAAAAAAAGTGCCATACTGAAATTGATTCCTCCCTGTTGCATGTAGACCAATGCTACTATGTCGTAAGATCTATTTTTACTTCAACAAGGGAGAACGCTGCCTATACCGTTCTGTATATTTTCAGGATAAATAGGCGCTATGGATCACCCACACTTTTTTTAGCGATATACGGTTTTAACCAGAAGTTAACATTATAGTAAACGATAGCATTAATGAGTTTTTAACACAAACGCTAAGTATCCGATATCATTTCCCATCCCGCTACGTACACTTATGCAAATAAAGACCTTGCTTTTAACAACGTAGTCAGACAGACCTTGCATATCTATTACCAGGGTTTAGATTTCATAGCAATACTCACGTTGTTCGCAACTATACCCTTTTTTCTACCGACTCAAATCTGGTTGTGCGACTACACAGGATGGCAACAGAGCAATGAAAGTTGCACGGCATATTTTCGCCTTTTAGCGCAAACTTACTGTAGTGGTTCTATGGGAGGTAGATCTATACATATACTGAAGACTGGACCGGCACCGGAAGTAGCGAAACAGGGAAGACAATATTTGATGCCAGGGGCGATAGAACTTTCTCAGAGCTCGACGGCCATCAGGTCGGCCATTGTCTCACGACGGCGTATCAGTCTCACCTCGCCCGTGGGAGTGATTAAAACCTCGGCTCCGCGGGGACGGGAGTTATAATTCGAAGCCATACTCATTCCGTAGGCTCCGGCCGAAAGCAGAGCTACCAGATCACCTGAACGATAAAGAGGTAGAGCTCGATCCTTTGCCAGAAAATCTCCTGATTCGCACACTGGCCCAACCAGGTCCGCAGGATTTTTTTCTTCATTCTCTCTGCTCTGGTCGCAGGCAACGATTCCATGGTGTGCCTGGTAGAGTGTGGGCCGCATTATATCGTTCCTGGCCCC
>JBNLFC010000200.1:0-7010 GCA_050305335.1 Leptospirales bacterium | reverse complement strand
AGCAGTATCAGGAGGAAACCAGCAAATCAACCATTTCTCTGATTTCCGAAGTCTTAGAGGAGACGATGAAGGTGATCGAGGCGATTCTGGAGCCTCCCCAGGGGGAGAAAGTGGCATGAAATGGCAGCGGTGGCCATTGGCATTTTTCTGGCTACGGTTGACGGAAGTATTGTAAATCTTGCAATGCCTACCCTGGAAAAGGCGCTGAGTACCGATTTTGCCATGGTGCAATGGGTGGTACTGGCTTACCTTCTTGTAATCACCACTTTGACATTGAGTATGGGTCGCCTCGGTGACATGCTGGGAAAAAAAGGTATTTATTTAACAGGATTTATTATTTTTACCCTGGGTTCTCTCCTTTGTGGAATTTCCCCGAATATTGAGCTATTGATACTGTCGCGTATTTTCCAGGGTGTTGGAGCTTCTATGATCATGGCTCTGGGAGCGGCCATTGTAACCGAGGCCTTCCCCCCTTACGAGCGAGGAAGATCTATGGGGCTGATCGGTACAATAGTCTCCATTGGTGTAGTGACAGGCCCTGTACTGGGAGGATTGATACTGGCCAGGTTTACCTGGCACTGGATTTTCTTCGTGAATTTGCCTGTGGGTATTGTAGGTATCGGAATGGTCATGCGGCATGTGCCCGATATAAAACCGGTCCGGGGCCAGAAGTTTGATTTCCCTGGCGCCATTTTTTTCTTTGTAAGCCTTCTTGCTTTACTGGTGGGTCTTACCATGGGACAGAGGATGGGATTTTTCCACCCTTATATGATTTCGCTTTACGTTATCTGGTTTGTTTTCCTTGTTCTGTTCCTGGTCGTGGAAATGCGAGTCAAGCATCCTATGCTCGATCTGCACATATTTCAAAACGGACATTTGAGCATTAACGTGATTACTGGATTCATGAGCTTTCTGTCAGCGGCGGGTGTATTCGTGCTTATGCCTTTTTACCTGGAAAATATTTTACATCAGGACAAAGGAAGTATGGGTCTGCTCATGTCGGTTGTGCCCATTATGCTGGGCATTGTTTCTCCGAGGGCAGGTCGCCTATCGGATAAATGGGGCACTCGGCCTCTTACCAACCTTGGTCTTATCATACTCTCTCTGGGATTTCTTGGTGTCAGCACACTGCAGGCAGATACCTCTCCTCTGGGGTATGCACTCAGATTTATTCCGGTGGGGATTGGAATGGGACTCTTTCATTCTCCCAATAATAGTGCCATTATGGGTTCGGTTCCCAGACACCAGCTGGGCATAGCTTCAGGTCTTCTCTCCATCACTCGAACATTAGGTCAGACTGTAGGTGTTGCAGTGCTGGGAGCTCTCTGGGCCAGCAGAGTACTGGGGCTCAGTGGAAGTGGTGCAACCACCTCACCTACCGGGGCATCTGTGATAGCCCAGGTAGAGGGGCTCCAGTTTACATTCCTGGTAGTGGCATCCATAATAGGCCTGGCCTGGCTTTTGAGTCTCTGGGGTCTTCAGCGCAACAGGCGATCCCGGAGACCGGTGTCTTCCACAGCTTCAGAGTAACCGCAGGAGACTTCCGTCCGTCCGGCCACCTCGTCGAACACCTCGTGATAGCGAGAATGGTTGGTTTGGAAAATGCGATCCCACCAGTTGAAGTAGAGCCCATAGTTGCAGTGTACATATTGGTGATGCATGTTGTGGTGAGTAGGTGTATTGAATATCATCCCTCCTATGCCACGGGAAAAACCCACGGGAAAGATCTCATGGCCCAGATGCCCCAGTGAGTTCATGATATTCATGAGAAGCATAAATATCAGCACCACATAAACATGAGTGGGGATGGAAAAAGCGATGATCAACCCGAAGAACCCCTGCAACAGAGCCTCGGTGGGTTGAAAGGCAAAGGAGGCAAAGGGTGTGGGATTTCTGAAACGGTGATGGGTTGCATGCAAAAAACGATAAAGACTTTTTACATGCATGAGCCTGTGGGCAAAGTAGAAGTAAGCGTCATGTAGTAGAAGTATGGCGACAATACTTGCGATAAAATAGGCAACCCCATATTCGTTAAGATCCGTATAGATGTTTGTTACGCCCAGTCTTGTCAGGTAAACCACCAGAAGCCCGAAAGCCGCAAGAATAGCTATGGAGAGAATAGAATAGAAGATCTCTGCTCGTATCAGGGCTGTCCCGGGAAGTTTCCCCTGTATGCGTTTGTGCGCAAACCGGTTCTTCCCCACCAGAAAGAAGATGGCAAAAAGAGGAGTCGCGATCAGAAAATACCGACTGGTGATGGCTGTCAGTATGAAGAGATATATATTTAGAAAGCTGGCCTGCTGGTAGATTGTGTTCATGGCCAGGAGTATCGCACACGGTGCTGTTTTTATCCTCCCTCTAATGGAAAAGCTCTCTCAATTTCGAAATTGTGAATAAAAAATGTTAGCAATGAAGCTGGTAACGGAGACAATTTCCGATCAGGACAGCGTGAGAAAGGTGGTCCGGTGCTCTAACCAGGTTGTGTGGGCTTAAAAGCCGAAAGAGATGGCAAAACGTATTTCCGCTCCTCTTTCAAAGCTGTTTCGGATCCCGGCCCGGTCAGGACGCAGTTGCAGACTCAGGGCCATTGTCTGAACATCTTTCCGGTCAGTGCAACAAGAGTTCCATACAAACCAGGGGAGAGAGTCCAGAAGAAGGGCCGACAGGAAAAAAAGACCCGCCTGCCGCTGGCGCAATCTATAGTGCTCTGTGCTGATCCATTGATTCGGATGCAGAGAGTCTCTGACGGGTGAAAAGGTTGCCCTGTCTATCAGGTATAGAAGCAAACTATTTTTGATAAGACTTATCTCTTGCTGTAGTCCATTGCTTTGTGCGCTGCCGGATCCCGCATCCACTTTGCTGGAAATAAACGTTAGCATGGCAGCCTGCCCTGTGTAGTCCATGACGGATTTTTGATAGGGAGTCTGGCTACTCAGGATAAAGAGAGAAAGAGTAGTGAACTCCACTCCTCCTGCTCCCGCTGCGAGCCAGTAGTCTTGTTCAAACCACCAGGGAGAGACAATGGGCAATGGACCTGATAGGATTTTTAACGTTTGGTTGTTGGAATTGCTCCGGATGAGGTCGTTTTTTACATCCGCATCACTCTCCGGATTATGTTGAAGGGAGTTCATGTTGCTGGAAGGGTCTATGGACGTTGCATTTTTATTTGAGCCAGGAGGGAAAACGGGGCCTGGCTGTACGCTCTTTATTCTGTTGAGAGGAATGCGCAATCGACCTTCATCAATCAGCATTGCATTCCCTTCAATTCGGGATTTCACGTTGGTGTAAGTTGTTCCATCTCGCAGTAAGACCGTATCTCCTGAAAGTGGAATGGGTGCCGTTAAAAAAAAAGAAAAAAGCAGCAGCCATCTTGCATGCGGCAGGTTGAGGGGTTGTGCCATTGCTGCGTTTACGGTTCCTGTAAAAAGTCAATCTGTCGAATCTTGTCGCGGGGAATGTATTTATCTCCTTCCACGGTAAATATCGAATAACCTTCTTTTGTCTGGCTGAGGAGGCCTATGTATTCTTTACCGTCCAGAGTTATGATTTTTTGTATCAATGAGTTTTCTTTCTTTTCACCGGAACGATTGCTAAATAGTGTAAGATAATCATTCATGGATAGTGACCCGGACACTCCTTTTTCGATAATTGACTTGCGATTTTTTTCCATTTTGCTTTGGTCACCGATGAGCGTATTGGCTTTTGCGAAACCACTCCAGACTTCTCCCGCACTCAGGAAAATGGCGTGATCGGGATCATCCATTCTTGCAGGAACGGCAGGTTCTATTGAAAGCTTTCCTTCAAATAGTTCCACATGCACTCGACGAGGGGATTTCTGGCTCTCT
The DNA here is from genome assembly GCA_050305335.1 of Leptospirales bacterium. Classification (GTDB taxonomy): domain Bacteria; phylum Spirochaetota; class Leptospiria; order Leptospirales; family Leptonemataceae; genus JBNLFC01. The sequence goes on along the minus strand of JBNLFC010000200.1, from coordinate 3,165 downwards.
GGTTCACTACCTGTAGCGGAAAAATATCGATCGGAACTCGATACAAAAAAGATGGTTCCCAGAGTGCGAATTGTAATCCCACGAGATTCCACAAGCAGGTGACCGCCTGGATATGCGTCTGCTGAGCGAATCAAAAGTTCTCCCTGGTCCAGGATGATCCTGAGTTGTTGTCGTTTGCTGGTCTTTTCGCTTTTGAGTTGATAGCGGATTCGCGCAGGTCCTGAAACTACCATCTGGATCTCTTTGGCAAAATCAAAACTGAACTGACAGAGGGAACCTTTTCCCACAGCAATCTGGCTTTCCATGGGAGCCTGCTTCTGGTTTCTGATACCTGATTTGTCGTAGCAGCTCCCCTTTGTGGAACTCCAGCTAACGGCCAGAGGCAACATCCGTGATTGGTCAGAAAATGCATTAAAAAAATAAAAAAGTGAAGGAAGGAGCAGAAATAGAAGAGTCGCTGCCACAGCTACTGCAATGGGACGGCGGAGCGGAAACAGTGAATTGATTCTGCTGCTTTTTTTCACCTCTTCAAGATCTACAGGCAATATGTGGGCGTCGCGAACCATCTGAAGAGTATTCAGGCCCTCCTGCCACTCCTGCTCCAGTTCTGGATAGGTGTCCAGAATGAACTCAAAACGCTCCCATTGCTCATGGGAAAGCTCTTGATCCAGGGCCAGACCCGCCAGTTCTTCAAATTCCTCTCGTATTTTTTTGTCAGGCATCATGTTTTTGCGATATCATTCGGGGCCAATTCCCCTTTTTTCCAGTTCCTGTCGAAGAAGCTTGAGTGCGCTCAAGGTTCTTCGACTTACAGTGCGAATCGATAGCTTCATACTCCGGGCGGTATCTTCCAGAGTTTTCCCGTAAACTTCCCTGTATATCATGACACTTTTCTCTGGCTCGGGTAGACAGTGGATCGCATCGACAATGTATTTTTTTAAAAATTTTTTTTCGATTTTTTTTTCCGGTGTATCGCTCTCGTCCAGAGTTAGATCGTTGAAAGTCTCCGGCGGGCGACTCATTGACCTTTTGTTCTTCCTGTGGTAATTATAGTACGCATTTCTCGCTACGATCAACGCCCAGCTTAAAAATTGTTCTTTTCCCGAGCGAAACTCCTCTCTCCTTGAAAAAGCCTGTGTAAAAACATCTTGAGCCAGTTCTTCAGAAACCTCCGGATCACCGGATAAAGAGATCAAATACCGTACAACCTTTGTTCTGTATTGTTCGTAAAGTTCAGCAATGTCTTTGCTATCCAGAGGCGGCATAGAGCGTTTTTTTAAGCAAGGGCCTGTCAAGAACCGTTCCGGAGGGGGTCACGTTTCTAAAATGGGTTCTAAGCTTTTTTTATATAGAACATTGTAAACGAAAAAAAAATCAATCCTGGTGTCCATCGATGTGGGACTTGCGTGTCTTTCTGAAAAGATCACGGAGAAAACCAATGTTAGAAAACAGATTCAAACTTGCCGGGGCACTGGCGGCTCTCTTTTTAGTTACCCTGCCGCTTTCCTGTCAAAATGATTCTCAATCCAGTTCAGCGGAGCTTTTGACTCTTCTGGCACTGAGCAATTTCGGTCTGAGCGGCACAGCCACCAAAGGACCTGTATCAGGAGGAACTGTTCTGCTATATACGTTGAACGGTGATGGCACACTTTCCGGGCCGCTGGAAGAGACCACAACAGATACACAGGGACGATTTCGTTTTCGCAATCGATATCAAAACGAACGTCTGGAGATTCAGGTGAGCGGTGGAACATACGTGGATGAGGCAACGGGAGATACTATTCAGCTTCGGGACCAGACCAGGCTTCGATTGCAGATTGCCACTCATGAAAATCTTGACGATGTTTCGCTTTCACCTCTGACCACTATGGCTGCTCTTCGTACAAGAGTTCGATTGGAGTCAGGCATCGCAGACGCTGACGGAGCTATAGTCCAGGCACGACAGGAGGTGTCCACCATGTTCGGAATTTCGGATATAGATCCGGGAACAACCTCCTGTGATGATCTTACGAATCCCGACGCAGCCGTGGCAAGAAATCGACTTCAGACTCGATACGGTCTAATTCTTGCGGGGCTGAGTCAGGTCGCTCAGGATAATGGAGTATCTCCCGATGATGTTCCGGCACTGGTTTACTGTTACGGAGAGGATCTGCAGGATGGGGATATCGATGGTTCTAACGGCGCGGGTAGCATTGTTTGCTCTGCGGGGATCGATTCTTTGTCCGCTCACACTGCTCTGGAACAGGCAATGAACAATTTTATGGTCAATCAAAGAAATCGTCACCAGTCGGAATTGCAGGGTATGAGTATCCCGACACCTGTGCTCCCATGACATGGGACACCTTTCGCCCGGGTTTATGTACATTATGCGATATTTAATGGCTGCCATATCCCGGGCATCTTTTTTACCTGTGTATGGGTAAAAGCCGTAAATTCACCTCCTTCACTCTCCATAGAATTGTAGGGTGTCAGATCTTGTTCAGTACGTACTGGCCATAACCGGAAAAAGATGTAAAATAGTGGAAAAACCTCCCCCGACACGGATTATCAGGTTAAGGGGTCTGAGACAACTCGACGTCTGATGAAAGGCTGTCTGCGGATGAGGCTGAAAGACCCTTCCCATACTTCCGGGGGTATTCAAGATGTTCTCCTCCATGGCCTGGCTGATTTTTTCTCTGCTTTTCTGCGTTGCGGCCTTCCTCCTGTGGAGGCTTGTGGGAACTTCCCGAACACTGAGGGAAAGCAAAGAGCGTTATCTCGATTTGCTCAAATCCTCACCCGAAACCATGGGGATGAGTGAGCGGCTCTACCTTACCAACCGAAAGTTGCGTGCTCTGAGCGATTGTCACCATGCCTTGCTTCATGCAGAAGATGCGTCCTCCCTTTTAGATGAAATCTGTCGCATTATATGCGATGTCGCCGGCTATCGTATGGCATGGGTTGGTTATGCGGAAAATGACGAGGCCCGCACCATCCGTCCAGTTGCGAGAGCTGGCTCTGATAGCGGGTATATTGAAAATGCAAAACTGAGTTGGTCGGAAGACAATTTACGAGGTCAGGGACCTGCTGGCCAGGCCATTCGCAGTGGTAAAATGGTTCTTGTGCAGGACATTGAGTCCGATCGCAGCATGGAGGTCTGGCGTGAAAATGCCCGGCAACGCGGAT
>JBNLFC010000199.1:0-7073 GCA_050305335.1 Leptospirales bacterium | reverse complement strand
CGAAATACAGGAGTGAGCAGCGAGATGCTGGAAGAGCACATATTATCAATCATTACTTTTTTTCCATTGGTGGGTATTCCACTGATCCTCATTACACCGGAGAAGAGGGGGGATCTATCGCGATGGATTACTCTGTTTGTGCTGGCGGTTCCGCTGGCTTTGAGCATCTATCTCTATATTCTGTACGATCCGGCTACCCCCATTCGTCCTTATAGCGCCAATCGTAATGATTTAATGTTTATCGAAGATCTGGTCTGGATACCTTCGTTTAACGTACATTACCTGGTCGGGGTGGATGGACTCTCCATGCCTATGGTGATTTTAACCACGGTCGTTTCCTTTGCAGGAGCCATCGCATCATGGAGCATCCAGAAGCTTCATCGTGGTTACTTTTCTCTTTATATTCTCCTCTACGTTGGGATGATGGGTGTTTTCATTGCGCTGGATTTTTTTCTTTTTTATGTGTTCTGGGAAGTAATGCTCTTGCCCATGTATTTCCTCATTGGAATCTGGGGAGGCCCAAGGAAAGAGTATGCGGCAATAAAGTTTTTCCTTTATACGCTTTTTGGATCTGTCTTTATGCTGGTCACATTGATTGCAATGTATTTCGCAAGCGATGTTGACCCCGATCCCGCAAAGGTAGTCCATACTTTTAATCTCTTGAGCCTTGCAGAACCAGGAGTGCTGGGCGGTATCTTTACCGGAGGCATGGGTGGTGTTACGGCAACGGTCATTAGAAGTATGGCCTGGCTTGCCCTGTTTCTCGGATTTGCTATAAAGATACCGGCCTTTCCTTTTCATACGTGGTTGCCTGATGCACATGTGGAGGCTCCCACTGCCATTTCTGTAATTCTGGCCGGTGTTCTTTTGAAAATGGGGACATACGGTATTCTAAGAATCAACTACTTCATCTTACCCGATCAGACTGTAGCCTGGGGCCCCTATCTTCTCATCGCCCTGGGCGTAATGAACATCATTTACGGAGCCCTTGCCGCCATGGCTCAAAGTGATCTTAAAAAGCTCATCGCATACAGTTCCGTCAGCCATATGGGATTCGTTATGCTTGGTATGGGTGCATTCAATACAGCTGGTTTGAACGGTGCAGTTTTTCAAATGTTTAACCATGGAACCATCACATCCATGCTCTTCCTTCTGGTGGGGGTGATCTACGATCGAGCCCATCACAGAGAGATCAACGGGTTTGGCGGGCTTGCTTCCATTGTGCCTCAGTATACGGCGTTCACTGCATTTGCCTTTTTCGCTGCACTGGGATTGCCAGGTCTCTCGGGTTTTATCTCCGAAGCCCTCTGTTTTCTGGGCGGGTTTCAGCGATATCCGGTATTTACCATGGTTGCTGTGACCGGTGTGATCCTTACTGCGGCCTATCTTCTCTGGGCTATGCAGCGTATTTTCCTGGGAACACCCAATGAAAAATACAGGGACCTGAAGGAGATCAACATACGAGAAATTCTGTCTCTCCTTCCTGTGGGGGTATTTGTGCTGGTGTTTGGAATCTATCCCATACCCATGTTGGATTTGATGGGTCCTACTCTGGAGAAAACCCTTTCCATTCTTCAGCCGATCCTATCTTAAAACGGGGATTGCTAAATCAGGTGAGGCTACAGTGATGATTGAACAAATGGCAACCATACTCCCGGAACTGGTTTTATCTGGCGGGATCGTTTTCATGCTGCTTCTGGATGGAGTTTTGAGGGGGCGAAAGGGTCAGATCATCGTTTTTGTTGCGGCCGCAGTGTATGCCCTGGCTATGGCTGCCATGATGCTTTCACAGGATGTAATTCGAGCACGAACCATTTTCTATGATCAAATTCGGCCGGATCAAATAGCCTATCTTTTTCGCTGGATTCTTCTTTTATCAGGACTGACGGGATCTTTGATAGCTCTGGGCAATTCCGAGTTAAAAGGTTTCTCCAGTGGTGAGTATCAGTCGCTTTTGATGGGGAGTGTAGTGGGGGGAATGTTTCTCTCCATGTCTACCTCCATGGTCATGCTTTATCTCTCCATTGAGTTTGTCTCCATCCTCTCCTATATTCTGGCTGCGGTACGCGTTAAAAATGCGCGCTCCTACGAGGCATCCATCAAATACATTCTCTTTGGTGCTCTCTCTTCAGGAGTGCTTCTTTTTGGCCTTTCTATGCTTTACGGCATGGGTGGTAGTATCAATATTTCTGATCTAAACTTCTACTCACAGCCGTGGGGATCTTCTACCGCAATTATGATCATGGGATCGTTGGCCATGGTGATAGGAGGAGCAGCGTATAAAATTGCTGTGGTTCCTTTCCATTTCTGGTGCCCGGATGTTTATGAGGGAGCTCCCACACCGGTGACTACCTTCTTCTCCGTTGCCCCGAAAGTGGCCGGATTCGCATTAGTAGCCAGATTTCTCTTCGAATTTTTCCATCCTTCCACAATGGAAATGCGATCTGGAGTGACTCTTCTTCTGGGAGTCATTTCCGCCGCAACCATGACGCTGGGAAATCTGGCAGCCATTCGCCAGAACAACGTCAAACGAATGCTGGCATACTCCTCCATTGCTCACGCGGGGTACACTCTCATGGTCTTTACCGTTCCCGGGGAGCATTCGTCCCTTGTGGCTCTATTCTATCTTCTTGCCTATTTTTTGATGAATACAGGTGCTTTCCTTGTTTTAATGGCTGTGGGCTACTCAGGAGGCACGGAAAATATGGAGATCTCAGCCTTCCAGGGACTGGCTTTGCGCGGTCAAAAAGGGGTCATCTGGTCCGTGGCAATGACAGTCTTTCTTTTCTCTTTAACGGGGTTGCCCCCCTTCATCGGTTTCATTGGAAAATATTATCTTTTTACCGTTTTAATTCAGGATGGCAACTACTGGTTGATCGCTTTTGCCATTCTCAACACAGTCGTTTCTCTGTTTTACTATGCCCGCATTCTCCATGCTATCTATTTCCAGAAAGGCAAGCAAGACGGAGGCGCGGATCTCCAATATCCTTTTGTCTATCCTCTGCTAAATGGAATTCTTGTGTCGGCGACGTTGCTTCTGGGCATATTTCCCCAATGGCCGGGCTTCCCCTGAGCTCCCTCACCACACCTGGGTTTCTGGGGCGACTCTAATTTCTTTCTTTATTTTCACGGGAATAAGCCGTCATATTGTTATATGGAACCATCGGAACAGAGAAAATACCGTCGACTTCCTGACCACATTGATGTAAAGTATCGAATTATTTCACTCGGAGAGAATCCTGGTGGGTATATTGAGCTGAGGGGGGATGGTCATAGTGAGAATGTCTCCGAAGGTGGAATGCTCCTGGAGAGCCATGAAATAATACCTCCCGGTACTTTTCTTGAAGTGGAAATAAAATTGCACGGTTCGGAAAGTCCTATCTATCTTAGAGGCAGGGTTGTTCGCACTGAAGAGATCATCGAGAATCGTCGGTATGAAATTGGAGTCAAATTCACCCATTATTTTGAGAAGGATCGTGAAATGCTTCATACCCATCTCAAGGATCTCGCCACTCAGCTGTTTCGTTTTGAGTAAGTGGCTGGCTCGTAATCTCACGGACTTGCCCGGCATTGTATCTGGCCTGCTTTTATATGAGAGAATAGAAACGGGTGCTATGGTATGAGATCGGGTATTCCCATAGCAATGAACCACGAAGGTCTTCGCCTGGAAGGGAAGGTGGTTTACCTGCGGCCGGGAGAGATCCGTGTATTGATTACCTCGCCTCTGTCCGGTGTCTCCGCGAGTCGACAACTCTTTGCTCGTGAGCCGGGAGAGCAGGCCTTTGAGCGGGAGGGTTTGATTACAGCCGAAGGGAAACGAGCGGCCGCTCGCCTGCTTACTGCCATTTATAAAAAACAGATCTATTTTATCGATAACAGAGAAGCCTTGATCAAAGAGTATCAACCTGTGCGGGACCGTCTCCAGGCCGCGTATGAGGAGCTTCGCAGCACTCTGCCTGATTACAACAAAGACAACAACGATGATGTGCTTGTACGGCACCAGATGGCATTGCAGAACATTTTCATTCTACATCAGGAGTTTTTTGAGACCATTACCAGACGGCATATGGAGCTGGAAAACATGGGCATGGATACTTTCATGGATTTGATGAACAACTATCTTCTGGCAGATAGCTTGCCCTGATGTATTTTGAAATTTCCGAAGCGAGAATACATCCTCGCCTAAACCATTTCCGCAATGGCTTCTATAAAAATTGCCTTGAATAATTCATACGACATAATATAATCAAGGTCAAACTGTTTTGCCAGGAGCCGGTATTGCAGGATGATCTGAATCGGAAATTGCCATTGGGCGGGACTATGGAAAACAATAAAATCTTTGTAATTGATACAAGCGTGATCATCCACGATCCGCACGCGATACTACAATTCGGGGAACATGATATTGTAATACCTCTTGCAGTAATTTCTGAATTGGATGGATTTAAAAACGGCAATGATCAGAAAGCGTTCAATGCCCGGGATTTTTCTCGTTTTCTGGATTCGCTAAAAGAGGCCTATCAGACATTGCTTGAAATGGTTCCTCTGCCCGAGCCTGCCACCGGAAGGATTTGCGTATCCACGGCCGGGCATGCGTTGAAAGAGATGCCTGTTGAGATCGATGATCGAAGCAAGGACAGGCAAATCATAGCCACTGCTCTGCGCTGGATGAGGGAAAAGCCTGCGCGTCAGGTGGTCCTTGTCAGCAAAGACACCAATGTCAGGCTCCTGGGCCACGCCTGCGGATTGGCAACCGAAGACTACAAACGAGGTCAGGTGAGGGACTATACCCGTCTCTTTGACGATCCTCTGGTGTTGACTGTGGATGATTCATTCATCGACCGTCTGATGAAAGAACATACACTTCCCGTTGCTGGCCTGGACTTTCTAAAAGAACACATTAAACCTAATAATTGTATCACATTTACAGGAAATATTGAAACAAACAAATCTGCTCTGGCTGTTGTAGATACAGCCGGATCCCAGATTGTGATCCGCCGCCTATTGCGTGATGAGGCGCGGATCTGGGGCCTTTATCCAAGGAATCGTGAGCAAATTTTTGCAGCCGCTCTTCTTCTCAATTCCAATGTGCGTCTTGTTTCACTCATTGGAAAAGCAGGCACTGGAAAGACTCTGCTTGCACTGGCCGCAGGGCTGGAGCAGACTTTTGAAGTACCGGCACGCCGGTATAAAAAGATAGTTGTGATGAGGCCTGTGGTCCCTGTGGGGAAAGATCTGGGTTGGTTACCGGGGGACGTACATGAGAAGATCGCTCCGTGGATGAGACCGATTTACGATAATATTTCTTTTATTCTTGGTGAGGATAACCCAAAGAGTGGAGATGTGCGTCATTCCAACGGAAATACGAATCGGATGCAGGCGCTCTTTGAGCATGGAATCAGTGAAATTGAAGTGATGAGCTATGTGAGGGGGAGATCTATTAATGATGCATTCATCATCATAGACGAAGCCCAGAATCTGACTCTCCATGAAATCAAAACTGTCATCACCAGAGCCGCAGGCACTTCCAAAGTGGTGCTTACGGGTGATCTGGGTCAGATCGATACACCGTATCTGGATGCCCATAGCTCCGGTTTAAGTCATGTGATTAAGAAATTTTCAGATCAACCTATTGCAGGCTATGTCAGTATGGTAAAAGGGGAGCGTTCCGAACTTGCCGAGCTGGCAGCGGACCTTCTTTAAAAAAGGAGATTTTCTTCTTCCCGGGTGATTGGATAAATTTGCCTTGCGTGGTGTAAAACCCGGGGCCCGGGGAGAGAGTCCACGCTATTCATGGTAGGCTTCGGAACTACTCTCCCCCCGGGCCAGGGGAAGCGCAATGGAAAAACGGGCGCCTTCTTCATATTGGCTCGCCACGATAGTGCCACCGAGATTATTTTCAACTATGATCCTGGACATATAAAGCCCCAGACCTGTTCCTTTCCCCTGTTCTTTCGTTGTGAAGTATGGATCGAATACTCTGTCAATGATTTCATCCGGTATCCCCCCTCCATTATCCACGCTTTCCAGTTTGCATAGATCCCCATCCTGATAGAGAAAAAGTTTAATAATACCATTGAAGTTGGCCGAATTGCTCTTCATTCGCTTTTCTTCAATGGCATCCTTGGAATTATTCAACAGGTTCAATATTACCTGCTTTAATTCATTCTGATAATTTATTATTTCTAGCTCCGCATATTCCGGATGAGTTTCGCCGCTTTCGATTTTCTGAAAATCGTCAGCTGAGAAACAATGAATTTCAACGGAAATGTTATTGGACCTTAATTGTGAATCGTAAAGCTGCACCACTTCTTCAACTACATTGAGCACCTGGAATCTGCTTTTTTGCTTGGTCGGGCGAAAAAAATTGCGAAAATCATCAATGGTTTGCGACATGAAGCGAATTTGTTTCATAGAAATGAAAATAGATTTCCTGATGTAGTCGCTATCCATTTCATCGGCTGTGTAAGCTTCTTCGAGATCTTGAAGTGTTATTCCGAGAGTATTCAACGGTTGTCTCCATTGGTGGGCGATGGCACCGATCATTTCGCCCATTGCCGCCATTCTGGATTGCGTAATCAGTAATTTTTCCTTTTCTCTTCGTGAATCGATCTCATGTTCCACTATGCTTTCTAGCTTTTTGTTCATTTCGGAAAGCTCATCTTCCAGCAACTTTCGATCTGTCAGATCGCGGGCAAATCCAACCAGTCCCACCATTTCTCCCGATTCATTAAACAGCGGAAACTTGGCGGTGTGTAAGAATATCTCCCGCTTTTTTTCTGCGTGGTAAATCCACTCTGTGATGGATTGTCGCTCTCCTGTTAAAAAAATTTCCCTATCACGGATGCGTATGGTCTCCGCTCTGCTGGATGAAAAAAGGTCATAATCGGTTTTCCCTATGATATGCTCTCTGGCAATGCCAGCAAACGTAGAAAAAGCGATGTTGCATCCAATGTATCTGTAGGTTCTATCTTTATAGAAGATCAAATCCTCTGTCGCATTTGTTACGGCCTGTAAAAGTCGTTCGCTACTCAATAAAGATTCGCTTCGGCGTTTCAGTATTTCTTCCATCA
>JBNLFC010000198.1:0-7085 GCA_050305335.1 Leptospirales bacterium | reverse complement strand
ACAATCTTCGCCCCAACGTCGTCCCCTTCAATGAAAGCCAAAACTCGCTCTCCCACCGCCTCAATGACAGCGCGCTTTTCCGGCAGATACTCGGAGCGGTTGTAGATGGTTGTGATCTTTTGCGTGCCATTATTGAAGCGACGCCAGTGGCCATTATAGGACTGAACCTGGAAGGGCAAGTTCAGATGGTATGGAACCCTGCTGCCGAGAACATGCTTGGTTGGAAAGCAGAGGAGGTGATGGGAAAGTATCTTCCCACAGTGCCCGTTGTTAAAGAGGAAGAATTCAGGAAATTCCGTGAATGGATCAAGAGCGGCATAGGCATGAACGGTGTGGAAGTGCGCCGCCAGAAACGAAGCGGCGAGCCGATTGATTATAGTATATATGCTGCCCCTTTACACGATCGGGAAGGAAATATTACAGGTAATGTTGCCGTTCTGGTGGACATAACGGAGCGAAAACGGAAAGACGAGGAATTGAAAGACACGTCAAGACGTTTGAGCGAAGCACAGCGTCTTGCACAGATCGGCAGCTGGGAGCTGGATCTATTACACGATAAACTGAGCTGGACAGATGAAATCTATAAAATCTTCGAGATTGAACCTGAAAAATTTCGCGGTACATACAATGCGTTTCTGGATGCCATCCATCCCGATGATCGGGAAGCGGTAAATGCCGCATATACAACGTCTCTGGAGACAAAGACCCCCTATTCTTTTGAGCACCGACTTCTTTTTCCTGATGGCCGCATTAAATACGTTCATGAGCAGTGCGAAACCTACTACGACGGCGATACACCCGTTCGATCTATGGGTATTATGCAGAATATTACTGAACAAAAAAATGCTGCGCAGGAACGGATGGCTCACCTTCATTTTTTTGAAAGCATGGACAGGGTAAACAGGGCAATCCAGGGGGCAAATGACCTTGAACAAATGATGCGTGATGTTCTTGATATCGTTCTTGATATACTGAGTTGCGACAGAGCATTTCTTCTATATCCATGTGATCCTGAATCAAAGTCCTGGAGTGTTCCAATGGAGCGGAATAAACCGGAATATCCCGGTGTGCTGCAGTTGAATCTTCAAGTTCCAATGGATCAGGCTGTGGCGGCGACCTTTCGTATTCTGCTGGCTGACGGGGGGCCTGTACAATTTGGTCCCGGTACCTCCTATCCCCTGCCTGAAGCTACGTCGGAACAATTCGGCTTTAAGTCATTTATGTCCATGGCGATTCATCCCAGAATCGGTAGTGCCTGGCAATTTGGAATTCACCAGTGCTCGAGTGTACGCAACTGGACAGCGCAGGAAGAGAGGCTTTTGCGGGAAATCGGAGCGCGACTGGAAGATGCCCTGACAAGCCTTCTCTCCTATCGTAATGTGCAGGAAAGTGAGGAACGTTACCGGATTGTTTCTGACAACACCTATGACTGGGAGTTCTGGGAGGCCCCGGATGGTCATTTCCTCTATAATTCATTATCCTGTGTAAGAATTACCGGATATACCGCGGCCGCTTTTGAAAAAGATTCAACAATATTGATGAAGCTCATACATCCAGATGATCGAGGCTTCTACTCGTTGTACAAGGACGAGGCGGTTTCCACGCATAAGCCGATGGTCATTGTTTTTCGAATTGTTCGTCCTGATGGTGCTACCAGATGGATTGAGCAGGCGTGTCAACCTGTATACAGCAATAACGGTGACTATATCGGTATTCGAGGAAGCAACCGGGATATCACCGACCGTAAGATGATTGAGGACGAACTGGCTAAATATCAAAACCAACTTGAGGAACTGGTACAAGATCGAACAAAAGAGCTGGAATTTACGCGAAACAGAACACAGGAGTATCTTGATGTGGCAGGTGTCATGCTTGTAGCTCTTGATGCAAACAGGCGGATCACAATGATCAACCACAAAGGATGCGAAATTCTCGGCGGGACCCCTGATGATCTTATCGGGAAAGAGTGGTTCGAAACCTTTATACCTGAATATGTCCGTCCGGCTGCTATTCAAATTTTTCAAAAGCTTTTGGCCGGTGAGCTGGAGGTAGCGAAATATTTTGAGAATACTGTATTGGTAAAAGGAGAAGAGCGATTGATCGCATGGCATAACGCGATATTGAGGGATAGCAAAGGAGGCATTGTTGGGACGCTCAGTTCCGGAGAAGATATTACCGAGAAAAGACATGCTGAAGAAAAGATAACGAATTTGAATCTTAATTTGCAGAGAAGGGCGCTTGCGCTGGAAGACGCTAATAGCGATCTGGAAGCCTTTGCATATACCGTCTCTCACGACCTCAGAGCTCCATTGCGTCACATTGATGGTTATATAGATCTGCTGAGAAAGAGAATGCAGACAGCTCTTGGTGAAAAAGAGCGGCACTATATGGATTCGATTTCTAACGCGGCCAGTAAGATGGGACAGTTGATTGACGACCTGCTCGCTTTCTCCCGCATGGGTCGCCAGGCAATGTCGTTCAAGCAGGTTGATCTCACATACATTGTGAATGACGTTATACAAAATATTGTATCTGATTTCCCCGATAGGCAGATTGCATGGCATATCGATAAACTTCCGCTAGCAAGCTGCGATGTCCCCATGATGCGTGTGGTGTTTTCAAACCTGATTTCCAATGCTTTGAAGTTCACCCGTCCACGTAAGCAGGCCATTATCGAGATTGGCAACAACTATAGTAATGGGGAAAATATCCTATTTGTGCGTGATAATGGCGTTGGTTTTGATCCGAATTTTGGAGGTAAGCTTTTTGGAGTTTTCCAGCGCCTCCACTCTCAAGAAGAATTCGAAGGAACAGGTATTGGTCTTGCCACTGTTCAACGTATTATTGCCCGGCATGGCGGCCGGATCTGGGCAGAAGGCCGATTGAATGAGGGGGCAACGTTTTATTTTGTTTTGAAGGCTGAGGAGGGAACCCATGTCTGAACTGAAATCAATTTTACTGGCAGAAGATGATTCAAGAGATGCCGAGCTCATTCTGGAGGCCTTGAGGGAATACAATCTGCTCAACAGGATTACTCATGTCAAGGATGGAGTAGAAGCTCTGGAATATCTTCGCTGCGAAGGAAAACATAAAGGTCGTAAACCTGAACACCCAGCAGTAATAATTCTGGATATAAAGATGCCGCGTATGGATGGCCTTGAAGTCCTTCGAGTCATACGCTCAGATATGAACTTCAGACTGATTCCAGTAGTGATGCTAACTTCATCGAGGGAAGAGCAAGATTTAATACGGAGCTATGAACAAGGGATCAATGCATACGTTGTGAAACCTGTTAAGTTTACTGACTTCATTGAAGCTGTGAAACAAATCGGGGTTTTCTGGGCATTGTTGAATGAAATACCACCCGAAAGAGGTAAGACCCATGTCTGAGGGTGAAAACGGAAGCAAACCGTTGCGTATTCTGCATCTGGAAGATTCAAAACTGGATGCAGAAATTATTCGAGAACGACTGAGCGAGGCAGGGTTTTCGATACAGATTGATCTAGCGTGTGGGGAGAAAGAATATACTCGATACCTGATAGGCTCAAAATACGATCTTATTCTTGCAGATTATTTTCTTCCAAGTTTCAATGCGTTGCTGGCATTGAGACTTGCCAAATTACATTCTCCAGATTTGCCTTTCATAGTTGTTTCCGGTGCCATCGGAGAAGAAAAAGCAGTGGATTTATTAAAACAGGGAGCCACTGATTTTGTATCGAAAGATCGGCTTAACAAACTTCCACTGGCAATAAACAGAGCCCTGGATGAGGTGAGAGAGCACAAAAGTCGACATCAGGCTGAAGCGGAGCTAAGGCATTTGAACGAACGTTATGCTCTGGCAACTCGTGCGGCTTCCCTGGGGGTCTGGGATTGGGATTTGCAAAACAACAAATTGATATGGGATGATAGGATGTATGAGCTTTATGGTGTAAAAAAGGAGGACTTTGTTGGAGTTTATGACGCATGGCTGGCGCGTGTCCATCCTGACGATCGCGCTAAAAGCGATATGATGTCCAAACTGGCGCGTCAGGGAGAGCAGGAATACGATACGGAATTCCGTGTGGTCTGGCCCGATGGAGGGATCCATTATCTGAAAGCTTACGGATTTGTCGTTCGCGATACAGATGGGAAGCCTTTAAGAATGACCGGAATCAATTTTGATATTTCTGAAATGAAAGAATCGGAAATATCGCTAAGAAAATTAAATGAAACGCTGGAGCAGATGGTCGAAGAGGAAGTGGAAAGAAGCCGTAACAAAGATCTTATCATGATCCAGCAATCAAGGTTGGCAACAATGGGGGAGATGATTCAAAACATTGCCCATCAATGGAGGCAGCCCTTAAATACGTTAGTTTTGATTCTTGACAATATACTTGCAGATTATGAAGCCAATGAGCTAGATCATGATTGCTTGAGAAAATACATACTGGATAGCAAGTTGCTTGTGCAAAAGATGTCCAGCACCATCGACGATTTTCGTCGTTTTTTTCGGCCGGAATCCCAGATTACTGCTTTCAGTGTAAAAAGTTCCTTTCTGGATGCCATGGAACTTATGGAAGGGACTTTAAAAAATCTGAAGGTGAAGATCGTTTTCCAGGAGGGGGAGGAGATCAATGTGCTTGGTTTTTTTAATGAATTTTCCCATGTTTTGATGAATGTGATTACAAACGCGGTAGAGGCTATAATGGCCAGTCAAATTGAAAATGGAGAAATTACATTCGCTGTCGAACGATGTTCAGAGCATGCATGTATTCAGATTCGAAATAATGGGGGACAGATACCGGAAGATGTTCTTCCCAAGATCTTTGACCCCTATTTCACAACAAAAGAGCGAGGATCCGGGATCGGTCTTTTTATGTCCAGAAAGATCGTAGAGCATATGAACGGACAAATGATTGCCAGCAATATCGAAAATGGGGTAGAATTCCTCATTGCCCTTCCCCTGGCGCCAGACAGTACCATCACCTCATCACCTGTATAGCAGCCATTTATGCTATCTTCTATCAATCTTTCCCGGGGAATCTATCATCAATTGAAATAATTTTTCACTGTGTGGCGAGGGAAGAAGTTGAAGTAAAAAGTATTGGAAATGTCAAGATGTATTTTGTAGAGGGGTTGAAAGAGCTACTCGCAAAATCTCAGGGAGGAGTAAGTTGATCATTGTTGTCTGCTAAGGGAAAAAAAGGCATCTGTGGAATCTGTCCAGCCGGATGTGAAGTACTGATCTATTTTGATGATTCTGGAAAAATCAAGGATGTGGAGGCAGACCCCGATGCTCCTGATGGCATGGTCTGCACAATTGGAAAGCATTCAGCTGAAATCGTTTATTCATCAGATCGAATCCTGACACCTTTGCGACGAAAGGGGCCGAAAGGCTCTTTCGATTTTGAACCCATCAGCTGGGACGACGCCTACAACCATATTGTAAATCGTCTTAATTTTTTTAAAAAAAATTATGGTGCTGAATCTACAGCAATATATACGGGTCGCGGTAGCTTCGATCTTGCGGCCTGCGATGTGTATCAACCCCATGGTGTGGCTGTATCCTCTGCTTCCAGTATTCTTTTTCCCTTTGGTTCGCCGAATACGCTGGGCGTGGGTGCCCTCTGTTACGTATCCTTCGCTATGATCGCCCCCCATGTTACCATGGGGGGCCTTTTCATAGACATGTTTTCTGATCTAGAAAACGCTCGATTGATCATTGTATGGGGCACCAACCCCGCGACGGATACTCCTCCCAGAAACATGAAACGAATCCTTGCTGCCATGGGGAGAGGAGCGAAAGTCATAGTGATCGATCCTCGTAAAACGGCCCTGGCTGAAGAGGAGAATTCGCAATGGATCCCTATTCGTCCGGGTACAGATGGGGCCCTGGCTCTGGGGCTTCTACGCGAAATTGTAAAGAACGAACTATATGATAAAGAATTTGCAAAAAAATGGACTATTGGTTTTGAAGAGCTCCTGACTCTTGTGGAGCCTTACACGCCAGAGTTTGTCAGTACAATAACCGAAATCCCTGTTTCAGCGATTGTAGGTCTGGCTCATGAGATTACTGTCTCAAAGGGAGTGGCGCCAGTTATGTATACCGGGCTTGAGTATACCACGAGCGGTACACAGAACCTGCGTGCGATCTTCACTCTCTGGGCTTTGAGTGGGAACCTGGATATTCCTGGAGGCCTTTGTTTTTCTATGAAGGGTTCCCGTTTTCCGATCAATCGAAGTGGCCTGCAAAAAAATCCAGACTCCCGGAAGGCTCTGGGAAGGGAGCGCTTCCCTCTTTACACAAAGTATCGAGAAGAGTCCCACGCTGTTGTCCTGCCTGACTCTGTTCTTAGAGGTATTCCATACAGAATTCGTTCTCTAATCATACAGGGAGCATCTCTCATCACATCCTGGCCGGATGCAGATCTCTGGAAAAAGACTCTCCATGCACTGGAGTTTCTTGTGGTCATAGATCGGCAACTTACAGCCGACTCCGCGTACGCGGACATAATACTTCCCGCATCCACTTATTATGAGATAGAATCCTATATGGTTTATGGAAATCGTTTTCGCCTGCGTGAGAGAATCGTTGAGCCTGCAGGCCAATCCAGGGGCGATTTTTACATTATGGCTGAGCTGGCAACTAGATTGGGATACGGGGAGCTTTATCCACAGAACTACGAAAGCTTGCTGAATTACGTGCTGGAAGGCTCCGGTTTTACGCCGGATGACGTTCGACGGAATGGGGGAGAAATAGCGCTTCCTTCTGTGACCATGCGATATAGAAAATGGGAAAAAGGGTTGCTTCGTCAGGATGGAAAGATGGGATTTGCAACTCCGTCCGGAAAATTTGAAATCAGCTCCTCAATTTTAAGGGAGCATGGATATAATCCTCTGCCGGTTTATTTGCCTCCGTCGGAAGGGCGGGAAGCAACCCCTGATCTTGCCAGAAAGTTTCCTCTGGTCTTCAACTCCGGGGCAAGACTGGACAATGATTTTCGCTCCCAGCATCATGGGATATCCGGTCTTTTAAAGGAAAATCCGGAACCAACTATCTGGATAAATCTGGAGGATGCTAAAAACAGAGGTATTGGAGATGGGCA
>JBNLFC010000197.1:0-7085 GCA_050305335.1 Leptospirales bacterium | reverse complement strand
GGTTGCTTACGCTCTCTTTCAGATCCAGGCCGGGATCTTTTTCGGTCAACTCCGGGAACAGGGGAGACCCATCGAATTGGAGCTCTTTTCGGATCTGTTCCGGTTGCTCCGTAAGAAATGCGAGGCGTGCCTGTTCGCGACTGTAATCTTTCTGCATGGTTGTCAGGAGATCCTGGAGTTTCATCAATCTGGCCTCAAAGGTCCCCTGTCTTAGACCGTCGGTTTTTGTGACAGATGTATCACTCTGCTCAGGCCCTTTTTTGGAGGTACGATACTCCTCTTTGCGCTCTTTGAGAATGCTTTCTGCCTGGTTGAGAAGGTATTTTCCTGTGATTTCCATATCGTTACCCTGAAGCGACCACCGTCCTTGAATTGGTCGCATCTTCCCTGATCTATAATATCGTCTATTTCTTACCATGTCTGTATTAATTTACTGAAAATGCAATCGGTTTTGAGAGCCGATAGCTGTTAGCTCTCAGCGGATAGCTATCGGCGACCAGGGGGAGGGTTCATCCCGCCAACGGCAGGCTCCCCTTTTCAGCATGGATCGTGAAGAAAGCTTGCTTGCTGCAACCGCTCTTTCCGATATGGAAGTAGAAGTATTTTGCAGACTGATGAACCCCCTGTTCAGGTGCAGGACTTCAACCTGCTAGAGGAGAGCCGATGGACCGAAATCGCATTGTTGTGGCCCTTGCCATGGCGTTCTCATTCATGTCCATTCTTCTGGGCATTATCAGCATCTTCGTAAACCGCTCTTCGTCCATTTTCAGCGCTGACTCAGGCTCCCTTTTTACTCCTGGCAATGCTGGTGTGGCACTCATTCATATTCGTGGTGAAATCAGTGATGGCTATGACTACTTCGATTCCACCGGAGCGGATCGGATCATGCAGATGCTCCATGAAGCAGAAGAGGACAGCCAGATTCTTGGCGTGATTCTGGAAATCAACTCTCCCGGAGGAGAGCCCGGCGCCACCCGGCGTATCTATGATGAGGTGATGCATCTGCGTCGAAAAAAACCGGTGGTGGCCGTCGTCACAGAAATGGCTGCCAGTGGCGGATATTATGTGGCCTCTGCCGCGGATCGAATCTACGCCTACCCCTCGACCCTCATCGGGTCTATTGGCGTTATTTCCCTGCATCCGGATCTTTCCGGTCTCTTAAACAAATATGGCATCAAGGTGGAAACTTTGAAGGCCGGGCGTTACAAAGATTCTTCTTATCCTTTTCGGAGGATGAGTGACGAAGAGAGGCGAATGTATAATGATCTTCTGGGTGATGCTTACCAGCAATTTATCAGCGATGTAGCAGAAGGAAGAAAACAGAGTCAATCTACCGTACGCCAGTGGGCAGAAGGGAAAATCTTCTCGGGAAAAAGGGCAAAGGCGGATCAGATGATCGATGATCTGGGAGGCAGGAGGGAAGCTATAGAAGGGATGAAAATTCTTTTGAAGACCGATCGATCTTTGCAGATTTACGAAGCAAAGCCAGACTTTTTCGATTCTTTAAAACAACTGGATGGATCCGGATTCCCTGGTTTTTCTCTCTTCCAGATGTTTGCAGGCAGAAGCCATCATAGCCAGAGGTTTCGTTCCGGTATCTACTATCTTCATCCAGGAAGTCTGGATCTATTCGCGTTGCCCCGGCTCAGCGGTGAGGTGCCTTAGTCCAATGAAGCGTACCTGGATCACTGCTCTTATAGAGACCTTCTACACTACATTGCAGCATCCCGAGGATCTGCCAGCGCTTCTGAATCACTTTGCATTTCCCCTGCGCTTTTTTTTCACTCTTCTGTTGATTCCGGCGCTGGGCAGTACTACGGCTCTCTACTTTGTAAGGGATTACTATCCCTTCGCATTCTATGTGGAGTTTGGAGTGCTCTTTCTGGTACACTATGCTGCATTTATCGTTTTCTCTTTAACCCTGGGTTCGCTGGCTCACTCTTTCGCTCTCCAGGGAAGATCGGACAGGAGCGGCTCCGTATGGCACACGATCGAGATATCTATGCTATCGCTCCTTCCGGCGACTTTCGCTACCGCACTTGCCATACCTGCAAAAGTAAGTGGTCACTCGATTCTGATGATTGTCCCGTCCATCTTGCTTCTGGAGCTCTGGTCTCTTTCCATCTTTTACAGAGCCATAAGATATCACTATCAGCTGGATGTGAAAGAGGCTCTTGGCGTGATTTTCAAATCGTTCGGTGTGATGGCCATCATTCCTGTAAGCGCCTTTTTGCTTCTGATTCTGAGCATCATGGAGCTATCTGCATGAGAGTGGCGGAGTTGTCATGCGCATATTGATCTCCAATGATGATGGCCTCTTTTCCAACGGGTTGCAGCATCTTGAGGCAGAGCTCTCCTCTATAGCTGAGGTCTGGGCCATTGCGCCGGACCGAGAGCGAAGCGCCACATCCCAGGCTTTGAGCATTCGTGAGACTCTTCTTCTGAAACAGGAGAGAGAAAGGCACTATACGGTCAGCGGTTTTCCCACAGATTGCGTCAATGTGGCTTTATTCGGGGACATGTTTCCGGACTTTGACCTTGTGGTCTCGGGTATCAACCATGGAGTGAATATGGGGGATGATGTTCACTATTCGGGTACTGTGGGAGCTGCGCGACACGGTGCGGTCCATGGAATTCGCTCCGTCGCCATCAGTTCTCCCCTTCGCGGTCCAGAAAATGACTATCGCAGGGTGGCTCGCTGGTTCGCCGACTGGATTCAGGAGAATTATCAGCACCTGACACCACGTATTGTATATAATATAAACTATCCAGAGGAGTCTGAACGACTGGAACTCTCGGCACCCTATCCAGAGGTTCACTTTACATCGCTGGGGCGCAGAGTCTATATGGACGGTTACAGAATTCTGGAGGATGGAACCGCGGGCACGGTTTTAAAGTTGAAGGAAAGTGTGCTGGGTAGTATCAAGGAAGAGGGAAGCGATTTTCTGGCCTTTCAAAGTGGGTTCATCTCCATCACCCCATTGAGCCTGGATTCTACATCCCGAGAAGAGATTTCATTATGGACATCCTCGAAAGTCTTTTAGAACCGGACACCGATCGTGAACGAGCAGTGCTGGAGAGAATCCTGACACTGAAACAACTCATTAAAGATGGCATGGGAGGTCCACTGGAGCTCCATGAGCTGGGCATCTGCTATTTTAATATTGAAAACTACCACCAGGCTGCAGACTATCTCCAACGTCTCGGACATGAGTATCCAGATTATCTCGAGATCGGCTCAGCCCAATCCCTTCGTGTTCTGGCTCTCATTCGAATGGGCGAATACACGGATGCGGAAAAGATCCTCCAATCCAGGCTGAAGGTAGATGCGCAGGATACTCGACTTCTTGGAATGCTGGCCCATATTCAGGAAAGGTCGGGAAAAGTATTCGATGCCATTGCCACTCATCGTAGAATCCTCGAACTGGATCCGCAAAACTTAAACAGCATGAATAATCTGGGTTACCTGCTCACTCTTCATGGAGGGCAAAACAATCAATCCGAAGCTCTCTCTTTCCTGAAACGAGTCCTGTCGGCGAAACCGGGTTATCCGGCCTACCTGGACTCTCTGGGAGTTCACCTTACCCGGCTGGGCGATCGGGAGAGGGCTCGCAAGGCCTTTATGAAAGCCCTCAGCAAAATGCCTGAAAGCTCTGAAATTTTAGGACACCTGAAAGAAGTCATGAGTGAGTGATCGGGATGGAAACCATGTTTGCGTTGATTTAAGTTTAACCATGAAGGTGGGCAGGGTCAGGGCTGAGAGCTGGCATTGTCGCTCACCTTCGGAACAACTCAAAGAATCAATGGCATCTTTGCGACCATCAGGTAGAAAATCAAAATCATAAAAACAAAGGAGGGTATTCCAGGCAGGACCCAGTATCGTATCAATTTGCGGTAGCCGACTTCCATATCCAGGTCGGACTTTTCCCTCAAGACTCTTTGCATTTGCAACTGAAGATAGGCAGCCAGGCTCCAGAAGAGTGCCACGCAGAAAAATAGAATCCATGCTTCCAGAAGCCATCCCCCCAGAAGTGGAATGCCGGTTATAAGTGAAAGGGAAACTCCAGTAATCAACTGAATGATACCTGCCAGCAGCGTAAAGAACCAATCCGTATGAACGGCATGGTTGAGAGCGAAGCCGAGTTCGCTTTTGCCGATTTTCCCCTTTCTATGCAGCAGATAAGATCGATAGATCAAGAGTGCCGTGGCTGTTCCGGCCCCAAAGAGATAAGTGCTTCCGATGATATGGACAATTTTAAGAATTATGTACAAGCTCATTCGATGTCAGGATCTTTTTTGCTTTGATCCATCAACCAGCCCATGGCGGCAAGCGCAATCAACGGGATATTTTTTGAAACAGGGCCGAATGGATGAATCCAGAAGTGGGCCTGGGTGGAAGTGAGCACTGTGGTGTAAAAAAGAATCAAAAGGATTTGCAAAAGATAGGAGAGGGATCTGAGCCTGGAGAATAGAGCGACCCCCAGAAGAATGTCCAGTACGGATGATCCATAGAGCGCACCTGTCTGGAACGAATCGGGTACTCCAGATTCAGCTAGAAGCTGAAGACTGCTGGACACAGGATAAATCCAGATGGAAATCAGACCTGTGTAGATCCAGATGAAAGCCGTAGAGAGTCGTATCAACGGTGCAGCAACTTTCGAAGCAGTTTTCGAGAGGGGGGAACTTTTTCCTCTCCAGTATTCTGAGACAGAGCGCATTTTTACTCCGGTGAGTGCCTCCATAGGAGTTGGGTCTGCCGTACTTCCCTGTCGGAGCATGGTCAGTGTGTCCGGGTTCAGCATACCAATCTTGAAGCGTGCCAGTGCACTTACCACAGGAGCTGGAATGGGGAGTGTAAGGGCTTTTTTTAAATGCAGCGAGGAGCGGATGGATGCGAGAAATCTTTTTAAAGTAATGGGCATTGGTCCCGCTACATCCAGCGTAGTAGTAGAGTGTGGCCATTTTTCTAAAATTTTTAAAATATTCTCTACAAGATCCGATACCAGCAGCGGCTGGATCATATAAACACCATTTTCCGGCAGCGGCAGTAGCGGCAGTGATGCCAGAAATGTGAAAAGCTCGCAACTTTCTCCTCCTTCTCCCACAATCAAAGAGGGTCGAAGGATTACCGATCTTTTGATGTTGTCTCTGAGAAACTGATCAGCTCTGCGTTTGGTAAGATGGTATGGTGTCTTTGCACTGTTGTCAGCCCCCAGAGCTGAAATCTGCAATATTTGATCAATACCCGCCTGCCTGGCAGCCTGAAAAAGTGCAATGGGGGCCTCGGAGTGAATCTGAGAAAAGCGCTGGGTGTTTGTTTCTTGAATAATTCCCACCGCGTTGATGATGATATCAATGCCGGCTAATCTTTTTTCCCATATCCCGGGATTGAGATCTTTGCTGAAATCACCCTGGACCCATTGGACCATGGGAAAGAGTCCCTCCCATTTTTGAGGATTACGGGTGAGTGCCCTGACCTGGTATCCCTCCCGGACCAGGGCCTCCAGAATGGTATGCCCGACAAAACCTGTTGCTCCGGTCAGAAGAATCACTTTTCCGTTCATCTTTTTTTGTTGCGCCATCTCCATGTAAGACGGGAGAAAATGGCCGTTTTTATGCCTGGATTGTTGCTTTGCATCTTTCACTCTTTTTGACTGATCAGGCTTATGGAGATGAGTTCCTTCGTTCTTTTGGGTAGCCATTGCCGGGCCATAGTTGAACAAATTTCATGAATGTGCATCCAGAGTGCCAATTGTCTCTAAATCCAGCAGAATATGCTTCAATAACCTGGCACATTTATCTTTTTTTTCGTTTCTATAATGCAAGTGGAGGAGTGCTGATATGGTATCCTTAAAAGATATGAAGATTGGATCTAAAATCCTGTCGGGTAACCTGATATTGCTTTTATTGATCATGCTGACGGCCGGACTGGGGTTTTACGAAATGCGTGAGGCCGTTAATACGTTCGATACTGTGTACAAGGATCGAATTGTCCCCCTGAAACAACTCAGCTTGATCTCCGATAGCCTCATGCAGATTCGAATCAACATGCTGGCGGAAATCGAAGATGTGAGAGAGGGAAACCTGAAAAGCATCCAGGCAAGAAAAGAGGAGACCGAGAAGCTGGTCCAAATAGAGCTGAAGCAGTGGGCTGACTACAAGGCCACCTACCTGGTAGAGGCGGAGAAAGAGCAGGTAAAAATCTTTGATCCGGCTCTTGAAGGAGCCAAAAAGACCAGGCGTGCTTTTGAGGAAGCAATGGACCGGGGGGATATGGAGGAGATGGTCCGCAGGTCTGAGGAATACAAAGAGCATTCAAGGATCATGCGAGAATCCGTCGAAAAGTTGATCGAGGTGCAACTCACCGTGAGTCAGGAACTCTACAACCAGCAGATGGATGCATACATTCGTATGATTTTCGTATATATTGGTACGATTCTGACTGCCTTTGTTGTTGCCATTATTATCCTCTGGGTGATGAGGCGTTATGTGAGCACGCCCCTGCAACATGCTGTGCTTCGCATGAAAGATCTTGCGGAAGGAGAGGGGGATCTTACCAAAAGGCTGGAAGCTGGTTCGAAAGATGAGATCGGCGAGATGGCCAATTGGATCAACCGTTTTATTGAGAACATACAGCAGATTGTGACAGCTATTGCCGGGAACACCGGTGAGCTGCGAAAATCCTCTCAGAAGGTATCCGGAGGCAGCCAGAGTTTGAGTGCCGGTATTGAAGAGATGTCCGTTCAATCTAAAAACATTGCGGCGGCTGCAGAGCAGATGAATCAAAATTTTCAGGTGATCTCCTCGTCTGTGGAAGAAATGTCTGCATCAGTGGCGGAAGTGGCTAAAAACACTGCAGATGCTTCGAAGATCGCTAAAGAGGCCAATGACACTGCCACTCAGGCCAATACCAATATCCGTCAACTGGGAGAGGATGCGAAAGAGATCGGTAAGGTTGTGGAAACCATTCAGGGCATTGCTTCTCAGACCAACCTTCTGGCTCTCAACGCTGCCATTGAGGCCGCAGGGGCTGGCGAAATGGGCAAGGGATTCGCGGTGGTGGCATCGGAAGTGAAGGAGCTGGC
>JBNLFC010000196.1:0-7089 GCA_050305335.1 Leptospirales bacterium | reverse complement strand
CAGCAGCGATTTGTCAGTTGATATTGAAATCTGGTTCATGGGGTTAAACTATTGTTCCTGTTGAAATGTTATTTTCGGGGGGATTGAATTTTTTAGATTCAAAATTGGTAAGCTCTATTAAAAATCTGATTGTATCGACGCGATGAAGGTATCCGGGAATACCAACAATGTACAGTTCTGTTATGTATGCAATTTCTTTGATTGAAGGGTCGGGCTCTTCCTGTTCCGCGCAATGGTAAATGAAACTCCCGCGTGCAGCAAGCATAAGTCTCTATGCGTATCTGCTGTTTAGATTAATATTTCCAGTTGCCATAAACGGTCGCTTGTCCGGAGCCGCGGAAGGAGGTGGGTTGCATAATTGGTAGATTTCGGTGACCGCGTTTTCAAAAAGACGCAGCTTCGCCGACGTGAGTCCCAGGTTCTCTTTTCAGAAAGGTGGCTTTCACATCCATCTCTCCCTCCTGAAAAGGTGCGATTGTAAAAAATCGCTATGTATCGCGCAGCCTCATTTATCAAGAAGGCGAAATGCCATGCAGGGACATTATAAATTTCTGATAAAAAAAATCAAGAACAAAATATGCAAAAAGGGGAGGGAGCTTTTGTATGCGATGTCAGGAAGAATCCGTCGAGAGCTGAGCGCAAGAAACCCGGGGCTTCTTGCGCCACTGTCAGCTAATGTCTATTGCCGGCGGTCAAGCTTTAGAAGTTTTCTGAGGTTGCGACTCCATCAATGAGTCCATACGAAACCGCCTCTTCTGCTGTGAGAAAGTTATCGCGGTCGGTATCTCGTTCAATCTCTTCCAGAGTTTTGCCTGTTGCTTGAGAAAGCAGTCTGTTGAGCTCTTCCCTGGTCTTCCGAATCTCTTCTGCATGAATTTTTAGATCGATGGCAGGTGCTGTAATCTGCCCTGAGATGAGGGGTTGGTGAATCATGACTCTTGCGTGGGGCCAGGCCAGTCTTTTTCCCTTTGTTCCCATGGCCAGAAGCATGGCTCCCATACTGGCTGCAAAACCCATGCAAATGGTGCGAACTTCGGCCTGGATCAGATTCATGGTGTCAATGATTGCCATACCGGATGTGATCACTCCTCCTGGGCTGTTGATATAGAGTGTAATGTCTTTAGAAGGGTCCAGATCGTTCAGGTAGATCATGCGCTCCACAATCTCCCGCGCGCTCTCATCCTGAACAGCTCCCCACAGGTAGATTTTCCGTTGTTCAATCTGCCTGGATTCTATCTTGTTCTTTAATGGGTGCATTCCCAAACCTTTATGATGACGCATTTCTCTCTCCCTGGCGTATGGCCTGTCTGGTATTTCTGATGGTTTCAGCTACGGAATCGATTCTGTGGCTTTTATTGTATAGTAGAAAAAAGCGAGCCGCTTGTCACGGGGAATTATATATGAGCCTCATTTCTGTTGCGAATGAGGAGCCCCCCGGCCAGGAGTAAAAAGCCCATGAGCCCCCAGTAGAGGAGTCTCGATTCATGGAGGGTGATTTTTCCAAACACATTGCCATCTCCTGGCTGATGATCCTCATCTGCGCGTTGCGCCTCGCTCTCCAGCCCTTCGAACTTCAGGATAATGGCGTCTTCTGGCTGCTCCGGCGCAGTTTGCCGGCCCCGGGACGTCTCTGCCGTCAGGTGAGAGTATTTTTCATACAGGATGGTATTTTCCTGCTCCAGTTCCCGTGTCTGCTCCTGGATCTGATTGAGCTCCCGCTCCAGGTTCCCTCGCACCAGATAGCCTGCTCCTCCGAAAATGAATGCATTGCCAGATATGGCGCCAAGGAGGGTGAAAAAATAGAACCAGCGGCGAATCCGTTTCACACCTTTATTTTCGGTCGAATGGCGGGGTTGATCCGCAGATTTCGCAGGTACGCTCAGATTAAAAAGAATGGGAGTGTTGCTTGTAACGGTGCACCCGACGCAAGTTTTTTTCTCCCACCGCTAAAATGTTAATAAGGAGAAACGATTTTCCGTTGCATTTCCGATATACCGTGAAAGTCTCAGTGTCGCGTTCATGGGGCTTCGGGACAGATCTAAACTCTTCCGGCGGCCCGGCCCAGAGCATGAACCACTCCAGGAGAGGGATTGAATGCAACCACACATCATGGCCCGGATATCCAGCTACTTTCTTGCTTCATTTCAGGATAAAAGCTTGATCATGCGTATCAAAGCACGCTCCCTGTATCGAATCCTCGTAAGCCTGATTCTGGTGGTTCCTCTTTTTCTGGTCGTTCAGCTCATTAAAGGGACCACGCCTGCGGTTCTGGTGGGATTCAGTGTGGCCCTGGGAATCTTGATTCCGCTGCTCTGGCTTCTGCGACTGGGAAGATTGCTCCTTCCTGCGAACATTCTGCTTCTTATCATCTTTTCAGCCCTCTGGGGAGTCATGTTTACCACTTCTGATACCAACCCGGTTTCACGCCTTGATACCATTGCCATTGTGATCGGTGTCATGGGGTTTGCTCCCTTGATTTCCACGCGCTGGAGCATTGTCTTTTATGGTCTGGCGAACATGGCTGTTTTTTCCCTTTTCGTTGTTTTTGTGGCAGGCGGTACACTGCATCTGACCGGTCGTACACTGACAGATTACATTACCGACAACACCGTGGCCTTTCTTGCCATCATTGTCACAGGATATCTAACTTTTCATGTGAATGATCTTGCACTGAAACAGAGCGAGGCTGAGGGAGAAAAAAACCGTCAGAACTATCTCACCATTCGTAGTCTCAACGAAACCATAGGCGAAGCCACCGACGCCCTCGCGACGCACTCATTGTACCTATCCGGACAGGCAGGCCAGTTTTCGGATAGGTCCGAGTCCCAGGCCGCTTCCATTGAAGAGATCACAGCCACGTCGGAAGAGGTCTTCAGTGGAATGGAGCAGGTGACAAAAAATATTGGCTCCCAGCACACAAACCTATCGTCGTTGATGAAGCGAATCGAAGAGTTGGCTGTTACCGTAAAGCAGGCAACGGATAAAGTGTCTTCCATTCTTGTTCAGACCGAGTTGATGACCAATACAGCCAGCAAGGGTGGAGCACTGCTGGAAGCAATGAACAGAAGCCTCCAGAGCGTGAACGAAAGCTCTGGCAAGATGACCTCCATCATTGCCATGATCGGCGAAATCTCCGACCACACCAATCTTCTCTCTCTCAATGCAGCCATTGAAGCTGCACGTGCAGGCGAGGCGGGCAGGGGCTTTGCCGTTGTGGCAGACCAGGTATCCAAGCTTGCAGAACAGACTGCCACCAGCATCAAAGAGATATCCCGGTTGATCCAGCATAACACAACGGAAATTACGGGAGGAATGTCCACAGTGCGCGGTACCATCGAAACTCTTGCGGTGATCATTGAAGGAGTGAGCGAGGTGAATGTGCAGGTGGAAGAGATGTCCTCTCTGGTTCACCACCAGAATGAAATCAGTGGAAACGTAACCAACGAGGCAAATAGCGTTTTAAGAGAGTCCAATCAGATTGAAACAAGTATACAGGAGCAGATGCTTGCCATGGCCGAGATCACCCAATCCATAACCGAAGTCAATGGTCTCACTCAGGCTCATTCAGACGGATCCCGGGATCTTTTCAACAGTTCTGCTGCTCTACAGTAGATGGTAGACCAGCTACGCAAGCTTGTTCATGGAATGGATGCTGAGCGCTCCGCCTGAGGGCCGGGCCATGAAACATTCCCTTTGCTCTCAGAGTGGTTTTCCACAGATGGCTCTGGCCGCCGTTCTTCCTGTTAAAATTGCCGCTCCCAGAAAAGTTCCTTCGAGAGATCGCAATCCGTGGATTCCTCCTCCACCAAATCCTGCACTTTCACCAATGGCATAGAGTCCGGGCAGCACACTGCCATTTTTTTTCAACACTTCATTGTTCAAATTAGTTTGAAGTCCGCCCATGCTTTTTCGACTGAGAATGAATTCCCTGATGGCGATGAGGGGACGGGCACCAGGATCATCGATTTTTTGAAATGCGCAGGTTCGCAGGCGATCCCCTCTGTAATTCCGGTATGTCTGGATTCTTCTCAACTGATCGTCATTGAAGTATCGAATTCCCCGTTCAATCTGATCGTCATAGGCTTTTATATCTCTTTTCAGTTTTTCTGCACTGACCAGATTATTTCCGTTGAGAGAGTTCATCTTCTTCACCAGCTCATCCAGTGAATCAGCAACAATGAAATCTTCCGACTCTGCGATTAAGCGATTTACCAGAGACCTATTTCCGAAAATCAACTCTTTCACCATGCGAAGTGTTTGCTTATCTCGAAATGCTTCCATATATTCGGAGCCAGAGACAGCCAGTTCTTTGATAGCGATTTTCCAGTTTAAGATCTGCCAGGAATATTGGTGTTTGCTTTTTGCTATCTGCTCCACAAGATGGCGGGTATCGCTGAATCCCACCAGTGGAAGAGGGCCGAAACGTTCGCCCGTTGCGTCCATCCATAGAGCAGATTTGGGAGGAACCAGGCTCAAGGCGTCTTTGTATTTCCCCGGTTCGGGAAAGGGATGGTTTATACCCGCTGCATAATGCCACTGCTTATCCATGTGAGTCAGATTCCCACCTAGCTTTCTTGCTTCTTCGTGGAGTAATCCGTCCGCAAACTTATGGGATCCGTTCAAAAGGTTCTGTGGAGCTTTGCCCCAGGGTTTGTACCAGTGAGTTCTTACTCTGGATAGATCTCCACCGGTAAAGCCGCCGGAGGAGATCACGACTGAGTCGGCCTGGTAGCGAAATTTTTTGCCGGTCTGTTCATGGGAGCCTGTACATCCGCACACCCTTCCTCCCTTTTTGATAAAACCTTCTACCCTGTGTTGAAACAGGATTTTCAAATTGCCTCTTCGAGGGTGTTCATGAAGAAATTGCAGAACCTGCTGGACGATGGCCTGTCCGGTTCCCCAGGCAATGTGCCATCGTGGTACGGAGTTGCCGGGTTTGTACAGCCCTCGCTCCGGCCAGTTCACAACAGGCAAAAAAGAGACTTTTCGCTCTGTGAGCCATTCATATATCAGAGGTATGGAGCGCTGGGTATAGGTTTTCACCCATTCTCTGGGCCAGTGATCTTTTTCGCCCAATTCTCCGTAGGCCACCCAGTCCTGAAACGCCAATTCCGGAGAATCGTGAATTCCCGATTTTCTCTGTAAGGGAGTATCAATGCATAAAATACCGCCAAACGAGCGTTTGGCAAGTCCTCCCAGATTCTGCTCCGTATCTCGTTCCAGAATGAGCACTTTCTGATTGAGATCAAGCAATTCAGAGGCACAGGCTAAACCGGCAATGCCACCACCAACAATGACAACATCATAATCCATGGAAACTCCTCAAATAGCACCCGGTTCTTAACAAGATGGGGATGATAGGAAGGATGAGTTGATCACACCACGCCCAATATCCTCCACACCATCTCCATTCTGTTAAAAATCCGAAACATGTTAAGAATCCGAAACACAGTTACCGTCTGTTGAACGCTGCCACGCCCGGGAATTTGCCTTCGACTGCCAGCTCTTCTTCAATGCGAAGCAGTTCATTGTATTTGGCAATGCGGTCTGTTCTGGAGAGCGATCCGGTCTTGATCTGGCCTGCGTTCGTGGCTACCGCAATGTGCGCAATTGTGGTATCTTCTGTTTCGCCGGACCTGTGGCTGATGACAGAAGTGTAGCCTGCGCGTCTGGCCATTTCAATGGCATCAAGCGTTTCGCTCAACGTTCCAATCTGGTTCACCTTGATCAAGATGGAGTTGGCAATATTCTCCTCAATAGCTCTCGCGAGTCGCTGTGTGTTGGTTACCAGCAGATCATCCCCTACCAGTTGAACCTTTTTATTCAGTTGTGCAGTCATCTCTTTCCAGCCGGCCCAATCATCCTGATCCAGGCCGTCTTCAATGGTCAAAATAGGATATCGCTGGATCAGCTGTTCGTAGAATCCAACCATATCTGCCGCAGACTTCTTCGCTCCACCTTCACCTTCCAGCGTGTAGATTTTATCTTCTTTTGAGTAGAACTCAGATGATGCCACATCCAGTCCAATGTAAATGTCTTCTCCCGGGCGATATCCGGCTTTTTCAATGGCTGTGAGGATTACCTGAATGGCCTCTTCATTGGATTTGAGGTCAGGAGCAAATCCGCCCTCATCACCCACGGCAGTGTTGAGCCCTTTGTCATGGAGCACTTTTTTCAGCGAATGAAATACTTCAGCTCCGGCGCGGAGAGCTTCGGCAAAGCTATGGAACTTCACCGGCAAAATCATAAACTCCTGAAAGTCAACGTTATTGTCCGCGTGCTGGCCTCCATTGATGATGTTCATCATGGGAACAGGCAACTGGTGTGCCATGGGACCACCCAGATATTTGTAGAGAGGAAGATTGAGGGATTTCGCGGCAGCTCTTGCCATGGCCAGGCTCACACCCAGAATGGCATTGGCTCCCAGTTTACCTTTGTTTTCGGTACCGTCCATTTCGATCATATGGAAATCGTTCTCACGCTGGCGAAATACGTTTCTCCCCATCATGGAGCGGCCAATCACATCATTTACATTGGCCACTGCTTTGAGAACACCTTTGCCAAGATAGCGTGCTTTATCCCCATCTCGCAATTCTACTGCTTCAAAATCGCCTGTGGATGCGCCCGACGGAACCGCTGCGCGGCCTATGGTACCATCCTCCAGATATACATCCACTTCTACAGTGGGATTGCCTCTTGAGTCCAGGATCTGCCTGGCCTGTACGCGAGTCATGGATAGGTCGGATACGTAAAAAGCGTCGTGGTGCATGTATTACTCCCTGATCTGGATCTTTTAGATCCATTGTGTGAAATTGATATTTGATTGGTGGAAAGCCTGCTTAGAGCCTTTGCCTTTGTGCGGACGTTACATCCGGGCGTTCAACCTCCATTGGACGTTGCGATGTGTCAATGAATTAAGGGTTTTGAGGTCAGCGGTGGTGCGAAAGTGCAATTATACTGATGATAGTGGGCTCTGCCTGCCGATCGGGTGGCATTTACTGAGAGCTGAGAGCTGAGAGCTGAGAGCTGAGAGCTGAGAGCTGAGAGCTGAGAGCTGAGAGCTGAGAGCTGAGAGCTGAGAGCTGAGAG
>JBNLFC010000195.1:0-7092 GCA_050305335.1 Leptospirales bacterium | reverse complement strand
GAAACGCTTTGTTGCAGAGGCGAGACTGGCTCACCGGAGCTACTGTGTCTGCCGATCCATGCCCCAGGTAGATTCGTGTGTCGGCGTACTCATTTATATAGGAGATGGCCGAGTTTTGCCGCCAGCGTTTTCGGAATTTTTCATAGGGACCGAAAGATCCCCTGGCAAGGCCGTCACGGGGTGTAACACTTACATCAAAATCGCCCGAAATCATGGCGGCAAACCCGAACCTTTGAGGCGAATAACCTGCCACAAGCAGGGCTCCATGGCCGCCAGTGGAGACTCCTATCAAACCATGCTTGCGGCGATCTGTTGAAACCGGAATGGTGCTTGCAATGTATTTCCAGAGATCTTCTACCACCCATAGCCCGGAAGGCTTGCTGTTCCACCGCAGCCTGGTTTCGGGAAAATATTCCTTTTCATAGTTTGCCTTTCCCATCTGAGGAGCAACCACCACAATGCCATAGTGGTCGGCCACGTCAGCTATGCCCGATTGTTTCCATTCGGTTGCCTTTAAGTTCCATCCATGGAGTGCTATGACCACCGGGTAGCCCCCGTCCGGGACAGATTGCCCTTTCGGGTAATAGATCCACAGTGGTACAGTGAACTCTCCTTTCCAGTCCGCCTGCTTCCATTGGCCGGGAGAAATGGGCCCGGGCACCTTCTGGGCTGTCAGGAGAAAATATGAAACGATAAGAATCGAGAACAGGCAGCGTTTCATTGCGATAGATTGGTCTTTCCTATAGAGAAATCAATGCAAATTTGTTGACGCCTTCTCTTTTCTCATGAGAATAAAGCAGCGTGAAGTCCGGGCATAGAAAAAAAAGTTTTCCGCTGGTTTGCACTATTCCGTATACTTTTGTTCTGCTCTTCTTGATTTTCTCCTCTGCACTGCGCTCCTCACCATTTGTGTTCTCTCCAGGCAAAGCCTATGTGAACGTTTCGAACTGGGATCTCATTCAGCTGGATATTCGATACGCAACAACAAACAACTTTGTCGGGAAAAACCTTTATGGAGATTTTCGCTCCTGCTATCTACACCAGGTTGCCGCTGAGAAATTCAAGAGTGCCGTGGCCGGGTTGAAAAAGATGAAGCCTGGCTACCGATTTCTGGTTTTTGACTGCCTTCGGCCACGAAGGATTCAAAGAATCCTCTGGGCAGCAGTAGCAGGCACTCCACAGCAGCCCTATGTGGCCAATCCCGACAGAGGATCCGTGCACAACTTCGGATTCGCCATAGATCTGTCGCTTGTAGATGAAAAGGGCCGGGAACTGGATATGGGAACGCCCTTTGATAGCTTTCTCCCTCTGGCAGAACCCCGCAAAGAGGCGGGCTATCTGAAATCGGGTGAACTGACCATGCAACAGCTGAAAAATCGTCAACTCCTTCGTACGGTTATGGAGCAGGCCGGCTTTCACCAACTTCCCAATGAATGGTGGCACTTCGATGCGTTAAGTGCACGATACGTCAGAGCTCACTACGCAATTTTGGAATAAAAGCATCGGGAGTTGATTGTGGATAAGATCGTTGTATGGCCCATACTGGATATCAGTCGATTGCTTTCTCCGGAGCAATTCCAGAAAGAGATACTTTCCCTTCTCCGGGCCGCAGGCTATGATGCGGAATTCGGTATACGGAATGGTACGATCAATCTGATGCCTGTTGAGGAATACTTTATTCCTATTGTTCCCAAATGCCTGGGGTCCCTCCTGGAGAGGGATTCTCTGAAAAATATTCGTGACTACTATGAAAACGAGGCAGGCCAGAGCCCTTATAGCTACTTCTGGAGCCAGGAGTGTCATTCACAGAGAGGCTATCGTATGCTCACACCACCTTCCCGGGGATACTATTCATTTATTAAAGAGTATGCAGAGCAGCGAAATGCGTCGAACCTTTTGATTGGCTATAGTCAGGGAGGGCTTGTTGCCCGTTATCTGGCATGGTTGTCTCAAAATATATTTCAAGACCACGAACTGATTACTGCTGCTATTACAGTGTCCTCTCCTGATTACGGCTCTCCCCTGGCCAACGAAAAGAATCGGGAGCACATTGTAGCCGGTCTTGTGAAGATGCTTTTAACCATTTTCCTCGGTTCCGCCGCAAAAGCACAGACGTATCTTGCAGAGCATCCATTGATACTGGAACTGATAGACTTCGAAACTCTTTATGGTTTTTTAAGACTTCTGGGAAGTGCTCTATCACACATCGGAGCCAGCCGACTGGCAGAGTTGATAGAGACCATACTCCACTGGATGGGTGGTTTAAAAAATGATCCGGACAATGCATGTTACGATTTCAACATGCTTCGCATGGAAAAAAATTACACGGTCAAAGGTGCGGAGTATTCGGTTCTGGCATCCATTCATAACGACGAGGAACCCGGGATTCCCATTTCAGGCGTGGTTTCGTGTAATAGCAGTATTGCATATTTTCTGGAAGAGATCACACTTCTTGAACTTTTGAAGCTAATCCTTTCCGTTTTAGAGAAATGCGAAGGCGGAGCTTTCCCCCATTTTGAGGAGGCCATACTGAGAGGTCAAGAAAAAGGAAAACAGCAGGATCTGAGCAACGAAGAGATCGCTGGAATTGTATCCGATCTGGAGATGATTTATAGAAATGAGATCATGGTGGAATATTATAGAGAGATTTCCGATCCACGTTTGCAGAGTGTGCTCAGATACTACAACGATGGCATTGCAGAGCTTTCCATTCCGCAACAAGCCCATGATTTCATCATCCCGTCCTCCTACCAAATCTCAGGAGCTCTTGCTCCAGAAGTTTCTAAAAACTTGAATTTACTCAATCCCGAAGCCAACCATATCATCGGTGCCTCTCCCGATTACCCGGCGGGTGTAGCAAATGTGAAGGCTATTGAGACTCTCATCCAGAACCTTTTTGACCGAAAGTTGTAATTGAAATCAGGGTGCTGGTCCGTCCAATAGTGGGTTTACTATGCAGACCCATCTTTTTTCAAAACCGTTCAAGTTTGTCCCTGGCACTATGATTTTCCTTTTTCTGGTCGTGGGCACGTCTTTGAAACCGCTCAATGCCGCGTCACCTGCGGAGCTGATCATTCCCTATGAGTCGGAACTGGAAGGTTCATCACAGCTGCTGCTGGTTTCTCGCGAAGCCGGAAGGCAAGGTGATATTTCGCTTCGTATCCTGGAACGAAAGGATGGGCAGTGGAAGGTCGTTGCCGGTCCCTATCCCGCATTCATCGGCTATGGAGGCTTTGCCAGAAAGGGCGATAAGCGTGAAGGTGACGGCAAGACACCTACGGGCCTTTATTTATTGGGGACAGCATTTGGATATGCAGCGAAGATTAAAACAAAAATGCCCTATCGACAGGCTACTCATGATGACTACTGGATAGATGATGTGAACTCTTCTGATTACAATACCTGGGTCCATGGTAAATCCAATGCACACTCCTTTGAAGTGATGAGGCGAAAAGACGATCTTTATAAACTGGGCATAGTGATCGAATACAACACCTCACCCATTGTCCCTGGTAAGGGTTCTGCCATTTTCCTTCATGTTGCCAGCAGAAAAGGTGGACACACTGCAGGTTGCGTAGCTATCCCTTTTGAAAATCTGGCATCCATTCTTGCGTATCTGCGTCCGGAGGCAAAACCAGAGATACTGATTTTGCCATAAGACCACGGGAGCCGTAAGTCGTCCCGGGACCAACCTGGCATTGGCAAGGAGAAGCGTGGTCTGGAATCAGGCTGGTTTGACCTTCGGAGGAACATGCTAAAGGAGAATTTTAAAAGATCATTTTTTTCCTATTTTATTCTCCTCGGGGTTCTACTTTCGATGGCCGGCGCTCTTATAAGCTACCAGATCGATACAGCAAGTGCCGAAAACGATCTGAGGCGCAAGGCGGACGAAATTGCGCAATCCAGAAAAAGTGATATCCTGAAACTCAGTCTGGAACATATGGATTCCATAGTCAACGCTCTTGCTACTACCATGAACACGTATGGAGTTGATGCAGAAAAAGAGCGTGGGAGACTGATCTCAATTTTTTATGCTGTCACAATGTCCGATCCCGGCGTTATGCAGGCACGCTTCATAGACCGGCGTGGCATGGAGAGGATTCGTGTGGATCGCCATGCTGAAGGCGAAATGCCGTTTGTTGTTCCGCCTGATAAGCTTCAAAATAAAAGCCATCGTGACTATTTTATAGCCGTGAGCCAATTGAAAGAGGATCAACTCTGGCACTCTCGTCTGGATTTGAACATTGAACACAAGAAAGTGGAAATTCCCTACCGCCCCACCATTCGTATTGCGCGTCCTCTGTTTTTAAACAAAAAATTTGCAGGGATGGTCATCATTAATATGCTCACGGGGGAGCTGATCAATCATTTGAGGAGATCGACAGTTTTTGACCATTATATAATCGATAAGGATGGTTATTTTATCCTTCATCCGGAGAAGCAGTTCTCCTGGTCGCGCTATACGCCCGAGAAAAAAAAACTGCAGGATCTCTTTCCGAAAGAGGCATCTGAGATTCGCGCCGGGGGGAAGCGTCCGGGAGATTTTTTTGCCTTTCCGTTAACCGATGTTCTTCGTAATGATGATGGGGCTATTTTGCTTTTAAAGCCGAAGGTGGAATACAAAAAAACTTTGATTTATGATCATATAAAATCTGCATTGATCATCTCTATGATCAGCATTCTGATCAGTCTTCCTCTTTCTCTCTTTGTATCCATTGGCCCTTCCCGCCTTCAAAAAGCACTTCTCACCTCCAATGAAGAGCTGGAGCGATTTGCAGGCATCATCGATCGTTACGTTATCTCTGTAACTACCGATCTGGCGGGAGTCATTCAGTCGGTCAGTAGCGCCTTTGTGAAAATCAGCGGATACACCAGAGAGGAGCTGGTCGGTCAGAAGGTCCGGATCGTTCGCCACAAAGATATGGCCAGCGATCTCTTCCGAAATCTCTGGAAGACCGTCTCCAGGGGGAAAGAATGGCGTGGTGAAATTAAAAACCAGACGAAAGACGGGAACGAATACTGGCTGGATCAGACCGTCATCCCATTGAAAGATTTTTCCGGTAAAAATAAAGCCTACATGGCGGTGGGAGTAGATATTAGCGCAAGAAAGAGGCTGGAGGTGCTTTCTGAAACCGATCAGTTGACGGGACTCTGTAACCGACATAAACTGGATCGATCTTTAAAGCAGGAAATGGAAAAGGCCCGACGATATAAGCGCGAGCTTTCATACATACTCATAGACATCGACTACTTCAAAAGAATTAATGATACCTACGGCCACGCTTCGGGCGACGAGGTTCTTGTGAAAGTAGCGGAGATACTCAGGTCTCATGTTCGATCCAGTGACATTGTAGGGAGGATGGGTGGTGAGGAATTTTTGATCATCAGCCCGGAGACCGATGGCAAATCGGCTTTTTTGCTGGCAGAAAAGCTTCGAAGGATCACTGAGGAATATCCTTTTTCGCAAATAGGCCAGCTTACAATCAGCATTGGTGTCGCACAACTTAGAGATGGAGTGGATGCCACAGAGCTGCTTTCCCTTGCGGACCAGGCACTCTATCAGGCCAAGCGGGAGGGAAGAAATAGAAGTGTGCTTTTTCAGGAGGCAAGTTGATTGCGCAAGTGTGGGGAAATCAGCTTGCTCTACTTCTGTCTTCTTGCATCCGTCGTTTGTAAGAGATATCCTTTTACCGGACCAGCTGTAAACTAAGAGAGCCTGGCAGTTAAGCGAGAAAGCGGAGTCACTGTAACCTTTTCGGAAAGAGCATACTCCTGATCTCCGGGGTAGACGATCCAGAGCGATGTGAGATCCAGATCTTGAACGACCAGATGTATGGACTTTGTTGTGCGGGGTGCATCTGCGTATTTAAATTCCACTCCATAATTTTTCCCATGGCGGCGCCAGAATAGATCCAGCTCGCTTCCTGCCTGGGTTCTGAAAAAGTAGAAGGATTTCTCATCCATGCCCAGAGCACGTATGATGGCATCCATGGCGAATCCTTCCCAGGATGCTCCCAGCCGGGGATGGGACTCCAGGTCTTTTTTATCGGATATGGTCTGAAAATAGTGGAAGAGTCCTGAGTCACGAAAGTAGAGTTTAGGACTTTTCACCAGCCGCTTGCCCAGGTTTGCATACCAGGGCTGCAACAGGCGGATCATAAAGGTCCCTTCGAGGATTTCCATATATCGTCGCACGGTCATGTCAGAGATACCCATAGAAGAGGCCAGCTCCGAGTAGTTTAATAATTGGCCATGGTAATGGGAGAGCATGGTCCAGAAGCGTCGCAGTGCCGGTGCCGGAATCCGGATGCCCAGTTGGGGAATGTCTCGTTCCAGAAATGTGGCCACATAGTTTTCCCGCCAGAGAGCGCTTGCAGAGTCGCTTGTGGCGAGATAAGATAATGGAAAGCCTCCCCGCATCCACAGGCGGTCCCGCTCATTTTCGCCCACATCGGCCAGGGAGAAGCCGCTCAATCTATGAAAACCGATCCTGCCTGCCAGGGATTCGGAGCTGCTGGAGACCAGCTCCCGGGAGGCACTTCCCAGGATCAGATATCTCTGCTCAGGATGGGTATCCACCAGATAACGCAAAAGTGGAAAGATGTCTGGCTTTCGCTGGATCTCATCAATGACAATCCGTCCCTGCAGGCTCTCCAGAGCCAGCTGGGGCTGAGAGAGGCGTGCCTCATCCCTTGGATTCTCAAGATCAAAAAAGTGATCGTGGACCAGACTGCGCGTCAGAGTGGTTTTTCCAGTTTGCCTGGCACCCAGAATGGCAACCACGGGAAATTGCTCAAAAAGGCGCTCAATTCTCTCTATTTCAACGGCTCGGTCCATTTTATCCTTGAAATATCAAGGAATGAAGTTGAAAATACAAGAAAAGTCAAGGAGAATTTGGAGAGCGAAGATGCTTCTATATATAGAGTAGAGATGATGGGTCTCCGGGAGGGATTTTCAGGAATCGGATTCGGTGCTGAGTGCATAGTAAAATCGATGAATCTTCGATGGTATCCAGTCAGGGCGATACTGGTTCAATATTCCACTACA
This sequence comes from Leptospirales bacterium, assembly GCA_050305335.1. Taxonomy (GTDB): domain Bacteria; phylum Spirochaetota; class Leptospiria; order Leptospirales; family Leptonemataceae; genus JBNLFC01. The sequence goes on along the minus strand of JBNLFC010000195.1, from coordinate 45 downwards.
AATCTCTTTTTTCTCGAGAATCAATGTTGTTCGAACAAACAGATA
>JBNLFC010000194.1:0-7150 GCA_050305335.1 Leptospirales bacterium | reverse complement strand
ACTGGAAGATCCTGAAGATGTGAAGCCTACTTCCAGAGCAGAGCGAGTGCCAGGGGCCTTGACACTTTATTCGATAATGCTTCTGGAAAAAAAAGCCCAGGACCATTACACAGAGACATGGAAAGAGAATAATGCTCGAATATATAGCGGGATTAAAGAGAGACTATTGAGCAGAAATGCACGATGGGATGAGATGATCATCTTTCTTACGGGTTCCGATTATCGCAAGCTCCCTCCCATGGTAAGAGAAAACCTTGCTGCAGACCGGTTGATCCTCTACGGTACATGGGAGCAGCCCGGCTTTACTATTCACATCTTTGTGCGAAATGATCCCATTGCTTTTAGAACCCTTGTTCTCGGCATGTCGGCGTTGACTCCAGATCGTTACTGGCAGGTCCTGGCCCTGCGCCACTTACTGGACAAATACGATGAACATTTTGAGCAACTTTTCAGCGACAAAAAATTCATAACACTCTACGGTCAGCTGTTACGCCAGGTATATATGTTTTACATACCATGGTTTCATCGGTTTATGATTTCCCTGGGATTTCGTTTTTTCCAGGACCGGGCCTTTCGATATGCCAAAGAAAAGATCCTGCAGGAGCAGTCACGGAGACGAACCCAGAATCATGAGAATGAGATACGTGTGCAGAAGCAAGAAGAGTCAGAAAGAATGGCATCTCACAATCGAGTTCATCGAAAAATCACTGCCAATGCCATACTGGAGCAACTGGATCACTTTTACTTTGTTTCCAGAAGAATACCTTCCATAAACGATCTTATTTCCGCAATGTCCGGGCAGGACCAGGCTCTGGTTCGGGAAGTGATACAGGCGGAGGGTTTTCAAGTCCTTCATTCGAAAAAAAACGAGAATCCCGATGATGCCATAGTCATCTATCCCGCGGATCATGAATGGCGAAGCCGGGTAGCAAGATTGCGTCGTTCTTTTGACGAGATTCAAAATAGTCTGGGCCAGAGTGATCCGGAAGATTTTGAAGGCAAACTGCTCAAAGAGCGCCTGGCAAGAGTTTTGAAATTTATCAGCAAAGTCCCAGGGAAGGGAACAGGAGCATCCTCCGAGGAAGATCCGTATCGTCGGTTTGAGAATGAAGTCAAAAAGTATGAGCACAGAAATCGACCCGGGCAACCCGATCCACCCACACCCGGCTCGGAAGAGGAGCTCTTTTTAATGAACGACGATTTTGATTCTAAGGATTAACGGGAGGTCTTCTTCTCATGGGCATGGAAGCATTTTACCCATCTATTTTTGACTCAGCAATTTATCAGTTCTTTTCAAAAGCTGTACGACTTCGGATAAAGTCACATAAACTTCATCCATGGGAGGTGGGCAGTGACCAAGATCGGTCCTCAGGACATCCATAGTCTCTCCGAGAAAAGAGATGATCGAATAAAGATCGTTCCTATTCTCAATCATCTGCTCAAGAAAATTCAGGTTTTCCGAAATCATACGGTCGTATAAGAAAAGGGCATCGAATCCTTTTCTATTGCCTGCCTGTATCAATGTTTTCGGGAACTACGGGGGTCGCCGGGCCTAAGTCATATACAAATCCGGTTCCTTTTTTCAGAGATGTTTTTTCCGCTCCAGCTTCGTGAATAAGTTTATAGTTTGCGTTGAGATAGACCATAACATGTGGGAAAAGGTGTGCAAACTCCCTGTAAGGTTCAATCAGGTAGCGGGCTCCTTTGCTTCGAAATTTTTCTATTTCAGAAATAATCCTTGGTTCCGAGTCCTTTGTGTAGAGCACTGCGCCCAGTGCGCTCATTTCGGGGACCATCAAAAGGTATCCGTTTCGCTCCGTGAAATAGAAGACCTCCGTTCGCGGTTGCGGATCAACGGAAATGATGATATCCTCCGGGTTGCTCCTCTCTTTTAAAAGCTTGCTGATATCATAGTAGGTAAAGTCCATTTCAAGGCGCGATGCAACACGTGCAACGGAAATGGGGACGATCAGAAGAAAAAGAAACAGATGAAATCCGAATATTGTCCCGGTTTGCCAGGTTCGGTGGCTTATAAACTTTCTTACTACCTTTTCCAGATACGCTCCAATGATGATTGCCGCGGGCGGGATCAGTGGAAGTTGATAATATTCATGAATTAAATTCATGGTGATGAAACCGAATACGAACATCATAAAGCCAGCTATCCACCAGTAGAAGAGGCGCTGGTCTTGATCTTTGCGAGCCGATAAATGCTCTGTATCCAGAGTGAGGTTCCCGCCTTCTGAGCCATGCCTTTTTTCTCGGAAAAAATGAATAGCATCCAACACCATGGCAGCTATCAGAAATAGGAATCCGGGGATGGTCAGGATATATTCCCCGATTCTGGAAAAGATCATTTTTTGATAGGTAGAAAGATCCTTTAGTTGAAGTAGATACAGATTTAGCACCTCGGGCCGGAGGTACATATTGCCTGTGCGCTCGTCCAGCACACCTCCGCTGAAGAGGTGAGGATGAATGAAATACCAGTATATTGCGGGAGCAACTGAGAAAACACCGAATATGTAGAAGCTTATCCGCTTCAAAGCTCCTATCCCATACCTGTTTAAAAAAAGGAAAGCAATAGGCAGGCCCAGGTAGGCTGAGGGTATTGTGATTAAAAGAGCCATGGCGGTAAAGAGGATGGCCAACACCATGGTGGATCGCTTGTTATTATCAAGCCAGAGAGTTAAAAGATAGATGGACATTACTGAAAAAAATATCAGCATCGACTCCAGCATGAAGGTCCTTGTGTAAAAGACAGCCATTGGCAATATGGCATAGAGAGTCGCTGCAATCAGGCCTGTTAGAGCGGAGAAGTATCTTTCTCCCAGTCTGTAAATTGCGAAAATGGTGCCCATGCTGAAGGCAATCGAAACCAGACGGCCTATGATGTCATGAAAGCCAAAAATTTTGTACAGCAAAGCAACCAGAAAGGGGTAAATTTGAAATTCAGAAATATTTATGTAATTATAAATGCCCAGAGTGGGACGGAAAAGGTTCATAGAGCTGGAATAGAATTGCTTTGCGTATAACGCAGTATAGGTCTGTCTGAAGTGGTGAAAATCCAGAAGCGGGTTGGTAATACCCCACATTCTGAAAAGCAGACCTGTGAGCAGTATCAATCCGAGAATATGTACTGCTTTGATTTTTCGCGTTCCGATTGTAAACTCCATGATCACCTCTAAAGAGCAGACTGGGAATGTGTGTCAATTCCGGAAAGTGATTTTTCAAAATGTTTTCTCTCTTCCTTTTCTGGATCTTTCTTTTTAACCTGTAATAAAAGCATTGTTGTGCGGACTTTGATAAAAATAATTTCACGCTTTGCTGTTTTTCTTTGGAGTCTGCCGGAATAAGTGCATTCATGTATGTATGTTATTACAACCATCGTTCGCGGAAAAATGATTGTTATCGCACTCATTTGCAACGCGGCTTCTCTTGTAAGACTGGTGCGCATAACGAATGGTGAAACTACTGCTTTTCGCGTATCCTCCGTCAGGATACCTCTAACGATCTGAATTTCTTTTTTAAGATATTTCGCATGTGGCAATTCGTTCCGACCTTTTTCCCGTCCCATAGCGGCAGATGTAAAAAAGGCGGGCGATGCGGAGGAGTATCTTCTTTGCCGATAATGTATATTATGTCTTTTTTCATGGGTTCATTTTTTGTACGGTTCACCAGGCTATCTATTGTTCGTGAAATTGTGCAAGGAGATATCCTGTTGGGATGGGAGTATCAGCAGTGTCGCTAGAAAAACAATGGCTTCTCGGTACAGATTCTGGAACACTCGAGGCTAAGATAGATGACCTTTTCAGCTTGATCCGCTGGTTTCTGGATGAGTCCATTCCTGATGGTAAAAGCATTCCACTTTCGCAGCATAAGAGGATTCAATCCGGATTTCTGCTAACCGGTTTCGATCGTTTGAATCGGGCGATCTTTGCTTCGGGTGATTGTGATTCTCTTTATGCAGGCGGCAATTGGGCAAATGGAGTGGCCGGAGTGACTGTAGAAGATCTGTTCCCCGGAGTGCATCTGGCAGAAAGATTCAAGGCTATGACATCTCCTCAAACGGAAAATGGGATGCTAGATCTTTTTACGGTCAACCAATGCTCGGGCGAAAATCTACCGCTACTGTTTTTGCTACGTTCTCTTGAAGAAAGAGCACTTATCGCAAGTGGTGAGTTGCAATGGGTGTTACTTGCGATTCAATTGTCGGAGCCTGTGGAGCTCTGGAGTGCCATGCTCAGTGCCTATGCCTTTCACTTTGCTCAGGAAAAAGAATGCCGCGAAGTAGAAAAGAAAAAGCTCTGTTCATTGCAAGAGGAGATGGAGAATAACTGGAAAATTATGGAAACAAGATGGAGATTTATCTCCATGGTTTCACATGAGTTTCGCACACCTCTTGCCTCTATCCAGGCATCAGCCGATATGCTTCGGTTGTATGATGAAAGAATAACTCATGAGGTACGGTTGGATCGATTTCGAAAAATAGACAATAGCGTGGCCAGAATGAGAGAGCTTCTGGATGATGTTGCACATTTTGCCCGGGCGGATAGCGGCGAACTGGAGCTGAAAAGTGAAAAAATTGATGTGAAAAGGATTTGCCAGGAGCTCATTGACGAGTCCTTGCCTTCTCATGAGATGCTCTATAACTTCCATGTCTTATATGATAACCTGTGTGCTGATTACTTCTCCGACAGCAGAGCCATCAGGCATATTCTGGGGAATATGTTGTCCAACGCAGTGAAATACTCTCCGCCATACAGTGACATTGAAATTTCTATTAAATGTAAGGAGGATCTATTGAGCATCAAGGTTTCTGATTCAGGCATTGGCATTCGAGGCAAAGATATGGGGCAGATCTTTCAGCCTTTTTTCAGAGGTGGGAATGTGGGTTCGAGGCCCGGAACTGGCCTTGGTCTTGCCATTATACAGAGGTTTGTCATTCTATTAAATGGCTCTGTTCAAATGGATAGCAATGAAGGGAGCGGTACTACAATTACTGTTCACCTTCCTGCTGTCTGCAAATCCGACCGTGGTTGTTGAAAGAAAAGCGGTCTCAGGATTCTGGATTAGAAGGATCGTTCCATGGTAAATGCAAAGATTCTGGTGATTGAAGACAATGACTCCATTAGAGAGGATATAGGAATGATCCTGACCATGGAGGCTTATGATGTTTGTACTGTCTCCAGTGGCGAAGAAGCAATAAATGTCTATGATGACTACCAGCCAGATCTGGTTCTATGCGATATCATGATGCCCGGACTCAGCGGCTTTGACGTCCTGGAAAACATTCGAAGCCGGAAGCATGATCATCCTCACCCTTTCATTTTCATTACTGCCAGCAATCTCCGCAATGATCAAAGGTATGCCATGAAACTGGGTGCAGACGATTTTATTACCAAGCCATTTTCCGTCGACGAGCTCCTGGAAGCCATTCGCGCTAGACTTGATCGGTATACGACGTTAAGGGCCATGTGGACGGGGGAATCCAGATTCGCCCTGTTTTTGCATGACCCCTGGTTGCAGGAGCTGGAAAAGATAAGAAAAAAGGTGTCTGCTGGCATGTCGGTCTGGCTGGTGATTTGCGCTATTGATCGGTATGCTAAACTCTGTGCAACCCTTGGCAGTCAATCCCTGGAAAAAATAGAAGCGGATATTCTGGATCGAATTTCAAGCCTGAACTGCGTATCTATGGGAAGATATCCATTGGCTGAGGGAAGATTTTTGATACCTGTTTCGGGGAGCGAAATGGATGTGCGAGCCTGTGCGGAGGCTATCCATCGCCTTTCTTTTGCCGGCAACGCGTTGGGCGGGAGTGCTTGTTTTGTTTCGCTGAAATTTGGCGCAGCTGTACTCTCTGAAAATGAGGATGTTCAGCTTTGCTTACAGCATGCCCTGTATGCTCTCAGTGTTGCTATGGAGAACAGGACGTTTTATTTTCAATCTTACTGTCAGGAGGACGAGGAGAGAGAACGTAGTGTGATTCAGATGGAAGGGCATATCGCTGCCGCTCTGGAGCATCACCAGTTCAGATTGAAGTTTATGCCACGTCTGGACCTCCATCTGGGCAAAGTAGTTTCTGCAGAGGCTCTGGTTCGTATGCAATTGCCCGCACAGGGGGAGGTTTCGCCCGCGGGGTTTTTAACGGTAGCACAGAATGCCGGGTTGGGAGAGAGTCTGGAATACTGGGTGATCAGGAATGCCTTGCAATCCCTTGTGGACTGGAAGCGACAGGGATTTGCTTGCGGTATCTCCATCAACATATCGGCTCACCGTCTGCGTAACGAAAGTTTCCCTGAACAACTGGGGAGTGTTCTTCAAGAATTGAATGTCCCTGTGCGAGATTTGGAACTGGAAGTCACTGAGAACGAGTACATTGCTCCGGGTGATCCCGCGCTCCAGGTGCTCAATCGACTTGCTGCCATGGGGTGTACTCTTTCACTCGACGATTTTGGTACTGGCTACTCCTCCTTCGCCTACATACGTCGTTTACCTTTCCATGTGATTAAAATTGATCAGTCGTTAACCGCAGACCTGGATCATGCCGCGGGCAGGAATCTACTTCGTTCCGTTCTCACCATGGCGAGAGACCTGGGTCTGCGTACAGTGGTGGAGGGCGTAGAAACGGAAAACCAATGGCAATGCGTCCGTGCTCTGGGTTGCGATGAGGTGCAGGGTTATTATATCTCACCTCCCCTGCATCTGGAGGAGTATATGCAACGGGTCCTTCGTGATGGCAAATAGGTTGTATGCGCAATTACACGATGGCACAACTATGCAGATGCAACAAACTCTCGAATTGCCTGATTGAGAGATTCCATGGTCGCGAGAAATTTTTCATCATCCTTTTCCAGCGTGGTGATGCGAAACCCTTGCAGATCGCAAACGAAACCTGATAAAGGAACCACGCATATATGGCGTGCCCCCAGGAGCTGATATACGAATCGCCGATCTGGCTGAACATGTTCACCAAGGTGTGAGTCAATTAAATCTTTTACCGGGCCTTCCTTCAGCGGGAGGGACATTTTCTCTTTTAGTGTATGTTGATGGGGTCTCGACCCAATACGATCCAGGTCTGGCAGTCACCTTTTCAGTTTTTCCTGGCGTCTGCGGGATTTCCAGGTTTGCTTTGTTGTAAATGGCTGGGGCT
>JBNLFC010000193.1:0-7272 GCA_050305335.1 Leptospirales bacterium | reverse complement strand
ACACCTACCGGATGAGAAACTTGACATCTGGGTTTTCAGAGAAATGAAATGGTTGCAAGAAGGCTCCACCAATGTTCAACTATTTGCCAACACCTTAAAAAAGCTACTACCAAATCTTCTTGAGTCCAATTATAATCAAGCGTTAGAGTTTCTCAAAGAACTCCTTTATATAAAACCAGATCCAGACTGGGATTATGATTCCGGAGAACTAAAGAAAGGGGCAAAATATCACCACAGCTTTCCAAATATTCAGACTCGCATTGCTCCGTACCACTATAGCAAATTTCTTGAAATTGCCATTGAAAAAACCTCGGAAAGCGCCCACATGGATTTACTACGACTTTTCCTGGACACCCTTAACGATGCTGTAACCTTTTCAACAACAAGGGGAGAAAACTCTATACCACGCGATTTAACATACATCTCACACCCGGTTATCGATCCTGACGACCAGAACTCTGACCATGATATTTCCGACTACTTGATCAATGCATTAAGAGAATTGTTACATAAAATACTGTATTATGACAAAAGTCATATTAACGACCTCTGCACCGAACTAAGAAAAAGAGATCTATCCATTTTCATTCGATTTACTATCTACATCATTCGCAACTGGGGTCTGGATAACGCTAGCTACATAGAGAAGCATCTCTTCAATAAAGAGTATATTGCAAACCCGGCCTTTCACTATGAGTATTTCCATCTTTTAAGGAAGTCATTCTCAGGCTTAAATACAGACCAAAAAAATAATTTTTTTCAATTATTGAACACTGTAACCATAGATGAAATCCAGAATGCAAATCGCAGCCAGGAAGAGCTGCAATCTGCGAAAAAAGATGCAGCCTATTGGAGATATAAAATTCTCTCAGCAATCCAGGAAGACCTGGAGGGTGACCATCAGCAAGAATTTTTGAAACTCAAAGAGAAATACTCTGAATATGATCAGCAAATACCGCCAGCTTTCACCTCATACCATACGATGGGCTGGGGGCGGCCATCGCCATTGAATGATGATCAGATCTCAAAAATGACAGTTACAGAAATCAGCAAGTATCTGAAGGAATTCCAGAACCCCGAATCCGGGATAAAGAAATCCGAAGGGCTCGGGGGTTGCCTCAGTCGTGATATCCAGCGAAATCCTTCGAAATACCTGCACATTGGAGAAAACTCAGTCACAGGGTTGATACCCGCCGAGTATATCTCCGATTTCCTTATCGGGTTCACACAGACTTTGCAAGATGAGAAATTTAGACCACTCATTGATTACCCGCTTTTTATGACATGGCTCATGGAAATCATGGAGCAACCTGCGGCTTATGAATCCACCTTACCTTCAGGCTTTCCGGGCAGCGCGATTCGTGGAGAGGTAGCCCGATTTATAAGAGACCTGCTGGATTACCATAAAGAGAATTTGCCATATCAATTTCGAAAAGATGTCTGGATCATACTGCAAAAACTTACGCTCGATCCATTTCCGGATACAGAGACAGAAGAAAAAGAGAGCGATAGTGCTCTTCTGGCTATCAATAGCATTCGAGGGAATGGCTGGCATGGCGTGATGGGCTACGCCCGCTGGGTGATACATAATCTCACTACGCAAAACCGAGAGGAGATCAGGGCGAGTATCCCGGAAGTATTTGAACTGCTGGAATCCTATTTTTCCGGCAAGGCTTATTCAACGGTCACCCATTCCGTACTGGGACAGAACATTGAACTCTTCGTCTCGATCGATCCAGAGTGGTTGAAAGAAAGGCTGTTATCCTTTTTCCCTGCCCCGGATAACAATCAACGCTTTCGTAAAGCGGCCTGGGAAGGCTATCTACAATATCAAAGGTTCAGGATAAAAAATTTTGGAATCCTGTCTCCAATTTATAGAGATTATATTACAGAACTCGAAAACATTGAAAGCGATCAAACGAATAGCATTCACAGTCGGCTGGCGCACCATATAATGCTGGCCTATGCTGAAGGCATTGCACCATTGGAAAAAGATGGACTTGTAGATCATTTTTTCTCCATTGCACCATCTTCACTGGCAACCACGGCTCTGGAATTCATCGGCAGAAATATTCCTGACAGAATCAAATATATAGAACGAGCCAAAAAGCTATGGGAGTGGCGGTCAGCAAACAGAATTACCCTCGAAGAGCAAGGAATGTTTTTTAGATGGTATAGTCGTACAATCTTTGATGATCAATGGAGCTTACCGTACCTGGAAAGGGCATTGCGGTCCATAGAAGCCAACTGGTTTGTTTCGGAAATATTTCCTCGCTTGCACACTGCCTTCGACCAATTTCCAGAAGGTGTTATCGCCTGTCTGGATGCAGCAGCAAAAGAGGGAGACCGCGATCTTGTACCAAAAGAGGGAAATGAACTCTGGCAGATTCTTCTAAAAGGACTTAGCAATCCCGTCACTCAAAAGCGAACAGAAGACCTCATCCATAAACTCGGATCTCTGGGCTACTTTGACTACAGAAAACTCCTGGGCAAGTAGACTCATCCCTGGCCGACTCGAGTCCATAAATGGTAATACGGAAGTATTTTCCCAGAATATAAATATCCACTTATAGTTAAAAGAAACACGCTGTATGATGATTTTTAATTATACTTTCCATACCCATTAGAAATACTGGTGCCAGCGAAAGGATATAATGAAATGCTATTGCCGTTCCGGCAATAGCGAAAAAAATGCTTCCTGGCGAAAAAAGGACAACTCAGTCCACGTACAGATGTGCAGAAGTCAAACAGGAGTTATCAATGAAGCTCGCTTTAGCAGGTTCGTCCTCACAGGTGTCTGATGATCTTTTAACTGAGGTAATGGTTCGAAACAATCGACGCCTTTTTATATCTTTCATGTCCATATTGTCATTGGGGAATCTCGCCACCCTGTTGATTAAAATGACAGGGAAAGGGTCTGCCTACCTTACGTATGAGGCAATCCTGATCGAGTTTTTGCTCTCATCCGGTTCTCTACTGGTGGGATTTCTGATTTCCTCAAAATTAAAAGCCCCTCCTTTTTCTAGCTATGCCTCGATCACCGGAGTCATGAGCTGTCTAATCATTTTTCAATACGTGATTTTCGGAGCAACTGAGATTTTCGCAACATTTTACATTTCATTTGTATTGAGCGTTCTCTACTTCAATCGCAATGCATCTCTGTTTAATTTTGCGGTGATTGTGGTGTCACAGGCAGTTCTTTTTTTCCTGCGCCCCGAACTGCTTCCCGTCGGCCCTCCCAGCAATGTGATAGTCCGATTTCTGGTTTATATCTGGGTTGGTATTGGCGCCACAGCTGGAGCGTCGGCAACCAAGAGCTTGCTGAGCCTGGCCATTGACAAGCAGAAAGAGGCCCGTCAAACCCTTGCGAACATGCAGAGCATGGCCCACACCATCGTTCAAACCATAGAGAAACTGAAAGCTCAAAGCGATAAGCAAGATCAAATTTCCGATGAACTCAAGAGCATATCCGAACACCAGGCGCTATCATTGCAGCAGATTTCAACAGCACTGGATGATCTATCATTGCAGGCAGACACCAACGACCAGGTGGCCCGCTCTTTGAACAACAAAACAGAAGACTCCATTCAGTCTGTCAACGGTCTCAAAACCGTAAATGGAACTGTACAGGAAGGTGCGGCCCGCATGGTGACGAACCTCAACAACGTTATGGACTATTCTTCAAGTACCTCCCGGCATATCCACCTTTCCATGGAAAAAATCAGCACGGTGCAGTCCAAATCTGGCGAAATGGCTTCCTTTGTGCAACTCATCAATGACATAGCGCAGCGGGTGAATCTTCTCTCGTTGAATGCGTCCATTGAAGCTGCCAGAGCGGGAGAACACGGCAGAGGTTTTGCGGTGGTGGCGGATGAGATTTCAAAGCTGGCAGATGCCACGACCAGAAATGCAAAAGAGATATCCAATATCATTGGAGAAAATATGTCTTTGATTGATGAAAGCAGCCAGTTGATTACGGAATCTTCACAGATGATGGAGAAACTTGATTCGTCCATTTTCGTCATTAAAGATGAAATAGCCGGTGTAGGAGAACAGATTCGCGATGTGACAAAGGCCGTTGAGGCAATCGAAAATTTGAACGCCAGCATATCTGATACGAGTAGAACCATTGAAACGTCTACAAGTCATCAAAGGCTGGCTACCAAAGAGGCAAACCATACAACCATGGGTGTTTCCGATTATGCCAGAAACCTTGTGGGAGTTTCTCGGGAAGTTCTGGAAAACAGCCGGGCAACAGGAGAAATCGTTGTGCAACTGGAGGGCCTTGCCCGACAGATGACCGGTTTTTGATTGACTGACTTAAAAAAAAAGCCTTCCCCTTCCCTGCACAGGAAGAGCGAAGGCTTTTTCCATTCGATCGGTGGTCTCAGGCTTGATGCAACTCGAAAATATCAGGGCATTACCGAGATAATTTCATCTCTGTTCACCAGATTCACCACATGCTTGTATTCAGGAGACTCTTTACCATACTTCAGCTCCGCAGCACGAAGGAGATGAACGTTCTTTTTGTACCTGAATCTCAGCATCTGATCTTCCGTTCCAATTCCGTATCTTTTGATCATGTTCTCCTGAAAGGCATAACCCTGAGCAAGATACTTGTGGGCTGGATATTCCTTTTCATTTTCATCTACTTCAACATAGAGCTCCAGGATCGGGATAGTCTGAGGAATGTTGCCAAGATCATATTGATACATCACCCAGTTCCTGTATACCGCAGAAAGGAGTTTTTTGAAAGCTATGCGTTCACGTAATTCTGGATTGGTAATATCGTCCAGATGGTTGATAGCACGGGTAAAATAGGTTACCGCCTCCAGTTTGGCACTTCTCTGCATTATGCCTACCTGACGCTCCTCCCGTGACTTGCGATCCACTACCTGCCAGTACCACTTTTCATTCATGTGACGCTGCTCGGCAGATTGCTTTCGGAACAGCTCCACATTATCACGCATTTTGATAATGGAGTTCACCCCGGCCTGGTATGCCGAGAGGGAAAGCCTGTATTTATTATTTGCAAATGCCCGGGAGAGTTTATGCAGCTCACCGAAGGATTTATCGTAATCACGATAGTCAGCGTTCTTCCACAGCTCCTCAGATTTGAGGTTAGTCTGCATCATTCGCTTCTGTTCATCCGTGAGCTTGGACTCATCCACCTCTTCCGAAATCAACTCTCCTGGAGTTGGTTCATAAGGAGTAGGAGATTCGGGAGCCCCCGCTTGAGTCGTCGTTGGCTGATTGCCGCCATTTCCTGCCTGATTACCACCAGCGCCGGTGTCCTGCGGCGCCTGCGCCATTAAGGGAGCTGCAATAAGACCGCTCAAGATCAAAGCCAGTCCAGATCTTTTCATTGTCGCACCTTCTATATCCGGGTTATCTAACACCTGAGATTTCCCGTTTTTTTTTACGGGATATATGGATTCCTTATAATCTATCGACGCCCATATGAGCTGAATCAACATCAGAAAAAAAAATATTTCTGGCAAAACAGTCGAAAAACACCTTTTTTTTTCTTCCATGATAGTGCCTGTGCACGTAGAATGCCCCATCCCTTCAGAGAGCCGTTCCATGTCTTCCCACGAAGAGTCTCCCCCGCACCCATTCACCGGTTATGAAAATCCCTTCTGGGATTTCCTTGCACGGGACATTCCGGCCAGCTACCGCTATGGCCAGCCAGATTGTCCCCACTGCCGGGGGCTCGGGATGGTATTCGACCCACAGGGTGGAGGGTGGAATCAGGGCTCTTTGAGCCTCTGTGAATGCGTGGAGTCCATGACAAGATGTGATGGAAAATCCCCATACCTCTACTTTGATGAAGAAAAAAATGCTATGATAGCCTGTCCGTCAAGACCGGCCAGAATCGCGCTGGAGAAAATCCAGGCTCTCCACAAAAGTTCAGGGATCCCTGAAAGATACCGCCATCGCTACATACCATCCATCGAGAATTCCCGGAATCATCTGAGTCTGAATATCGCACTCTCCGGAGCGGTGGATATCATTCGAGATTTTGGTAAAAATCGCATTCGAGGACTCTACCTCCACGGCGATACCGGTTCGGGAAAAACTCTCATCTCCTGCATTATTTTGAACGAATTGATCCGGATTTATCAAATACCGGTCAGATATGCAAAAATCACCCGTGATATTCTCAGCAAATTGAGAGCTACGTTCAATCCCAATTCTGAGACCTTTGGAGAAGGCAACCGGATTGAAACGGCACTGGCCAATGTTCAGGTTCTGGTGATTGACGATTTCGGGGTACACCGGGAAAGCGAATGGGTTTCCGGCGTTCTGTATGACTTGATCGATGCAAGGTACGAAAATAATCTTCTCACAATTCTTACATCGAATGAAAAACTGGACTCCTGGCGGGATGTGGCACGAGGGCGGGTATACAGCCGTCTGGTAGAAATGTGCGAAGAGATTCATATCGATTTACCTGACTATCGCATATTCTCTGCCCATAAGTCATGACAATTCGGAGATCCACATCGGATCAGGAATCGAGCAACGTTGCGTACCTGAGTCTGGGATCAAATCTGGGCGATCGAAAAAGATATATCCAGAAGGCAGTGGAATTTCTGGAACAAACTCCGGAGATTCTCAGCCTGGAGGTCACACCCCTCCTGGAAAATCCGGCATTGCTCTATCTGGAACAGCCTCCCTTTCTGAACTGTATTGCGCTGATCGAAACCACGCTGCCCCCCCTGGAACTGCTGGAACTGTGTAAGTCTATTGAGAAACGAGTCGGTCGGACTCCAACTTTTCGCTACGGCCCCAGGGAGATTGATCTCGACATACTATCTTTCGGCAATGTTCGCATGGAAACACCTCTGCTCACTCTTCCCCACCCCGCCCTGGCGGATCGATCCTATCTTGCCACGCTGCTGCTCCACTTTTGTCTGACTCCGGAGGATTTGCTATAAATCCCGGCCTTTCAGGAAATGAAATTGCTTTCACATGGAAGCGAAGAGAATCGGGATCATAGATAGTACTGTAGAGAACAGTGAAGGGAATTATCGCGGGTGTGAAGATCTCCCCCCTGGAAGCGACTTGCGAGAAGGAGTTCTTGCAACTCCTTCTCATCATAAAGAAAAGGGTTGGTTATTTCAACGTATCCTGCTTCCGATGCAAAGCTATAAATTCGATCCGCACGAAATCCAAGAGTCACTTCCAGCTGATTGAAAAATTTGTAACGGGCATTGATTGATAGAGTAGCTCCAGTCATAGCTTTTCGATGATCCTTGAACTTTAAAC
>JBNLFC010000192.1:0-7274 GCA_050305335.1 Leptospirales bacterium | reverse complement strand
ATAGGGACCATATCAGCCACTCACGACTGGAGCTGGAAGCCAGCATCCGACGTGCTATTGAACTGGACCATTTCAACATTCAGTTACAACCGCGCGTATGCTTGAAAACCGATCGTATTATCGGCATGGAGTCGCTGGCACGCTGGGTGGATCCTGACAGGGGACTCATTATGCCCGAAGTGTTCATACCTTTTGCGGAAGAGACCGGCCTGATTCGCCCTATTGGCGAGCGCGTCCTGCACCATTCGCTTCTTGCCTACGAGCAGATCCGATCTGTCACCGGCAGAGAGCTGAAAATGTCTATCAATCTCTCCGTTAAGCAAATGGAGGATAACGCACTTCCTGATTTAATTCTCCATTATATTAGAGAGGGAGGTATATCCCCGAACAATATTGAGGTAGAAATCACAGAGAGTACCATGATGCAGGACGTGACCCAGGCCATCCGTTTTACGGACCGACTCCGCGGCGCCGGAATACATCTTGCCATCGATGATTTCGGCACTGGATACTCATCGCTGAGCTACATTCGCAGATTCGCTGCGGATGTTATCAAAATTGATCACAGTTTTATCCAGGAGCTCCCTTCCGGCAAAGATAGTCTGGTCATTGTACGAGCGATCATCGCCATGGCCCACAGTCTCGGAATTCGGGTAGTTGCTGAGTGGGTAGAAACGCCGGAGCATGAGTCTACTTTGAAAGACCTGGGGTGCGATGAAGGCCAGGGGTACCTCTATTCGAGACCGGTCGCTACCGAAGATTTCATTCAAATGCTGAAAAATGAGAACAAAACAATATTGGGTGGAAACCTGAAAAAGCAGTAACCCGTTGAGCACTCATGTTTCATAAAAACATATCCGGAACACATCTGCAATAACCGGCAAAAAAAAGTGGAGAAGAATTGCCACTCCTTCTGGATATGGACGTAGACCTACCGGAAAAAGATCATATGCTAACACGAACCATCCATCTCGTTACTCCTCTTCTCATAGTATTCCTATCGGTAATGACCTGCAAGGATAGCTCCGAAGAAGCCCGAAGCATTGGGGCGCCAGAAAAAAATCGGACCATAGGGGGGAAGCTACTTCAATTCACACCGAAAGAGATGAGTGCTTTGCCCGTTGCCTCGCTGGATGGAGGGATGATCGACCCCATAGCCGATGGCAAAGGCAACGTATTACTGATCAATCTCTGGGCAACCTGGTGCCCTCCTTGCGTGGAAGAGATGCCTTCTTTGAAAAACCTGGACAACATCATGCAAGGGAAAAAGTTTCGCATTTATGCCATCAGCATGGGAGAATCTCGCACACCCGTGGAAAAATTTCGCAACAGTAGAAAACTTCCATTCCATATACTTCTTGATTCCTCCCAATCCCTCTTTGATCTCTGGGGGCTTGAGTCGCTACCCACCACACTTGTTCTGGATAAAAAAGGAAGAATACGTTACATGGCAATGGGATCCCTCTCCTGGGATCATCCTGATGTGGTCAAAAGATTGGATGAATTAATTACAGAAGATTGACATCACTTCTCCCATCGCCGAATACACCCGTAATCTCTATGACCACCAGAGTCAGGTCATCGTGAGAAGCAGCTCCTCCTTTAAAAAGATCGAGAGCCACCAGCAGGGCCTGGCTATATTCCACAATATCTCGTTCGGAATTACGGCGAACTGCCTCTTCTAATCGTTCGTCACCGAACATTTCCCCTTTGAGATTTTTTTCCTCCACCAGACCATCGGTGAAAAGAATTAAACGATCACCCGGTTGCAACACGACGCTACGCGTTTCAAAAGTTGCTTCCTGCCGCATACCCAGAAGCGTTCCGCTGGCTTCCAGCCTGCTTACCTGGCCGGTGGATTTTGAGTAAAGCATGGGCGGGACCTGACCGGCACAGGCATATTCCATCATGTTTTTTCCTTTCTTCATCAGCAGGTAGAAAGCAGTTAAAAAATCCCCGGGTGTGAGGACTCGATGCATTTCCTGGTTGATGAGCCCGAGGGCGGTGGAGCACTCTCTTTCATCGCTTGCCAGGTTGGCGAAAGCGAATTTAGCCATAGCAGATAGTAAGGCTGGCGCCAGTCCATGGCCTCTTGCATCTCCCAGAAACAGCGATATGCTTCCATCTTCGTACTCAATCAAATCGTATATATCTCCTCCTACCTCTTCCAGAGGCGTATAGCTTGATACGATAGTCATACCTTTCAAGCGCAGGATGTTTTTAGGCAAAAATCTCTCTTGCACGGCCCTTGCCAGTTCTAACTCCCGTTGAAACTCTCGCTGTTTCTCCTGCAATCTCGAACGACGGTTGATCTCCCTATGCAGATGAGAAGCCAGAGAGCTGGCTTTAAAAGTAAATTTTTTAATATACTGTGCAAAATAGACCAGCCAGCCAGATAAAAAAAAGACCGAAGCAAACTGGAAAAAAATATCATAAACTGGAAGATATCCCACCTGATACAGACTGCTGCGGTTTATGGCACGAGAAGTGGAGAGCACCAGCCAGGCTGTGGCAATCGCGAGAAAAAAAATGTCCCTCCAATAGGCATCAAATTTCCCCGGTTTTTTGCGATGGACTCCTGCAAGACTCCAACCATTGAACAAAAAAAGGATGGAAGCGGGCATCCACTCCAGCAGAAAGTAAATAGAATTTACCGGCAAAAAGAGTGGTAGAGAGAGAAAAAAAAGAGCTGTCATCCTTGTAAGCCAGCCAGAATGCATGCGCCTTCGTTGAAGGGAGATCCGAAAGGCCGACAGTACAGTCGCTG
Source organism: Leptospirales bacterium (assembly GCA_050305335.1). Classification (GTDB taxonomy): domain Bacteria; phylum Spirochaetota; class Leptospiria; order Leptospirales; family Leptonemataceae; genus JBNLFC01. Next base: position 4,507 of record JBNLFC010000192.1, on the reverse strand, counting down.
ATAAAAAAAAGAGCTCCAGACGGAAAACCCAGAGGGTATCGCCAGAAAGAGGCTGGATCAGGATCGGAACAACGAGCAATAACTCAAATAGCAGAAAAAGAAGAGCAAAGACAGAAAGACTATACCGCCTCTCCTCTGGCTGAAAAACCAGCAGTAACAACAGGAAAAAAAAGACAATAAAGAAAGATCCTGCAAGAAACCAGGGTATGGCAAACTCAAAGTTCATACTTCACTGTAGACTCCTTCCATAAGCCACCGACCTATTTGTGGTATGACGAAAAAAAAGGGGGAAGGGTGGCGAAGAGTCAGCTATCAGTGTGCAGCAAGAGACTCAACCCGGGGGAAGGAGCCCATAATCGCAGTTAAAAACGGCTCATAGCAATCCAGTGACATATGGGATCCATCCATAAAGGTATTGCAGAAAAAATCCGGATTGCTTTTCGTCAGATCCAGCAGATCCGTATGGAAAGAGGTTTCTAACTTCTTCACCCTTTCATGCCATTCAACGACGGCCTGATTGATGCGCCCATCATTGTCCAGCATCCTCTGCATAGGACGGGAAACAGGGGGACGAACAAGAAGTACCGGAATTTTTTTCGCCCGCGCCTCAGAAAGGGCAAGCTGAAGAAACTGAAACTGTCTATCGGAAAGGATATAATTCCCATAAAGCCAGCGAATTGTTTTTTGCGAACCGGTTTCCAATCTTGAAAAATCTCTCTCATACCAATCCTCTTTGGGGAGAATTGATTTTCCACATCCTCGATTTTCACGTTGATAGCGATCCACAAGATCGAAAGTCATAAGACGAGGGTCACCCGGGTTTTTAATACGCCTGATCATATTGCTAAACTCAGGGGGATAGCGATATGCTGCGAAAAGGTTTCGGGCAAGAAAATAGGAAATTTCGCTCTTTTTAAAGAGCTCCATATGAGAGAATAAGAATCTAATGTCAAAACTATAGCCCAGATTGGATTTCACAAAAGCATCCGATCCATCATTAAATTGAAATGGGTCACTCTCCATTACGATATAATCCGGTACAATCCCTCGTTCCAGAACTCTTTCCAGAACGTAGGCATAATAGGCCGGGGTCGTCACGGGCGCGCTAAAATTGAACATTTCCCAATCCGGATATGACTTCTGAAAATTTTTGTAATCAAAATATAGCAATCGGGAACTGCCCATGATCAGAATGGTTTTTTTCCCGCGATACTCCGGAGCGAAATGATTTTTCTGGCGCTCCAGTTGAATGGCATGATTCATCTTCTCCATGTCCTGCAGGAGCTGAGACTTGTATTCAAAATAAAGAAACGTTGGATCGGATTGCGTCAGTCTTTTTATGGTCGGCAACAGGAATATCTTCTCCGCTGCGAAGTAAGCAAGAAAAACCAACAATGGGAACAGGAAGGCCTTTTTCAAATCTCTACTCTCCAGTTTTGCGAAATGCACGGGCGCGACCGTCATTCAAGTACGGCGCATATTGAATAATTTTGGGCATCACATCATTATAAAAATCCCTATTCAACCTTACAGCACCAGGACAATCATAGTGGATCTGTTCCACAAAAAGATCCAGAGGGTAGTATGGCTGAGAAAAACGAATCATGACAGCATCGGGGTCATTTTCCAGTAACTTTTCCAACATCTTGAAATAGACTTTATGGTAAACGGTGTCCCGATATGCTTCAATGGAAGGAACATCGGTAACAATTACCTTCACTCCCTCCCTGGAGGCAGCAGTGATAAACTCCTTCAAATAAAAAAAATCGGGCTCCCCGATACTATTCAATACTTTTATGCTATCGGCTACTTGAGCCTCACGAATGGCAAGATAGGATGCCCGCTCTCCGGGAGAGAGACGATCGGAAAGGTTGATCTGACCGTATCTAGCCCGGAGCCCCTTTTCAATTTTACGATTATCCTCCCAGTGACTCATCCGAGGATGACACGCCTGCTGCCGTACACCTTCGCAAGTGGAGCATAGAGGCAAATCCGGCGGCAAAGGAGAATAATAAGACTTGATCATAGAAGGGAAAGAACGAATGGCATCCCTGTAGCGATACGTATAGTAAAGCATGGGAATGGCCTCTTTAACAAGAAAAACTCGTTCGGGGCCCTGGTAATTTCCCATGATCTCACCAATAGTAAAAAAGTGAAGATACCGATGAGAAAATGCGTCCCAGATCATCTCCGTCGTATAACGCGGCGATGATGAAGTTTCATTTCTCCCTTTCAGAAGCTGACGGACTCTGCCGGTCACACGGTTTTTCAAATAAGTCCCCATATCCGCCTCGGCAGTCTCTGAATACCTGCCTTCGGGGTCGTGAAGCGCGTTTCGATAAGAAGCGAAATATGTTTGTGGCTCAACGGCAAGTATCACAGCCACCGGAGGATGCTTTCTGTTTTTAATGATTTTCTTCAGGAAAAATGTATAGTATTTAGCCCCCATGGCCGGCATGCTAAAATTATAGAGCGAATAAGGTTCGCTAGCAGTCGGGGCATGACCCATAAGACTCATACTGCGAGAATCACCCAGAATAATATAATCGAACTCTGGTTGCGAACTATCCGCAAGACGTGCCCGATTTTCCGCCAGAAATATTCCAGCCCCTTCGCCATATACTGATGGCAGCAGTCGCACCGCTATTTCCAGTAATAGAAAAAAGCCAACCGTCAGTGCGGCAGCCGGGTATTTAAAACGCGAAATAAATGACATCTTTTCCAAATACCCCGAAGACTGTGATAAGTAAGAACATTGCAGAATAGAGCGCTGTGCGAATCCAGACAGGTTGTTTGTGAATCCAGTAGAGATCCTTCGTTCTAAAAAGAGCGAAATCAACAATCAACATGATCACAACGCGCTTCAAAATTTCACCTGCATATACCGGAGCTGCCGGAACACCCTTTACTCCCCGGGTCACTTCATACGGAAACGAAAGAATGGATTTCCAGAGTTCATACGTGTGATGAGCATCGTACGCACGAAAAAAAGTACTGGAAAGCGCAAGGAGCATGAAAGTAAACACAATTCCAGAAACAGAAAGAATCGACCGGATATAGAGGCTTTTGTAACTTTTCACCGATGGGAAATAGTCGGACCAGAGACGGGAAACAACAATCCAGAACCCATGGTAAACGCCCCAGAGGATGAAGGTCCAGTTCGCTCCGTGCCAGAAGCCCATCAGCACAAATGTAATAAACAAGTTTAGATAATGGCGGAAAGCACCATTTCGGCTCCCACCTAGAGGAATATAGACATAGTCTCTGATCCAGCGGCCAAGAGTTACATGCCATCTGGTCCAGAGGTCCGCAGGGCTTCTGGCAAATTCGGGAGCATCAAAGTTCTGCGTCAAACGAACTCCCATCAAAAGAGAAGTTCCCATTGCAATAAACGAATATCCAGCAAAATCTCCGTAAATCTGAAAAAGGAAGGCAATGGAAGCCAGTATCACCTGCAGCCCGCCGTGACCTACGGCAAACGCCGGATAACTATGATACAAGGCCGGTCCCGGCAAATAGACACGGTCCACCAGCGGTGACAGATTGTCTGCCACATAAACCTTATAGAAAAAACCGAGAAGAATCAACCACAGACCATCCCGAAATTGATCAGCGTTGAAAATTCTGGGTTTCTTTAACTGACTGAGAAGATCCCCTGCCCTTTCAATGGGGCCCGCCACCAGCTGGGGAAAGTAGCAGACGAAAAGGGCAAAGTCAAAAAATTTCTTTTCGGCCGGAATGACTCTACGGTAAACATCAATGGTGTACGACATGGTCTGGAAAGTATAGAAGCTGATACCCACCGGCAGTATCACGTGAAGCAGCAAGCTTTCACCCTCGTCCGGGAAGGCACCGGGCAAAAAAGAGTGAACCATATCCACAAAGCTATGAATAAAGAAATCATAGTATTTAAAAATACCAAGTAAACCCAGGTTGATGATTATAGAAAATCCAAGCACCACTCTGCGCAGCTTCTGGTGAGTGCCAGGATCCAGCTTCTCTATAAGAATAGCAGCTGTGAAGTCAGTCACCGTAGAAGCCACAATGAGAGAGAGGAACATCCAATCCCAGTAACCATAGAAAAAATAGGAAGCCGCCAGCAACCAGAGATTCTGAAGCCGGAGCCCTCTTTTCCAACGACCCAGCAGCCAGTATAAAGATATGACAATTACGGCAAAATAGATGAAAACAGCAGAGTTAAATACCATCTCACCTATACCTCTTCAGCAAAACCGGCACCATCGAAAGCGCAGAAACAATTCCGAAAATAGTACAGAGCGAGTATATGGAGATAGCATCCCTGACAGACCGAGAAAGAAGTAACTCTCCGAATCCAAAAAACAGGAGAACAGCCAGAAACCAGAACTCCCGCCGCGTAATTGCATCTTTCTTGCTGAAATGCAAAAACAATCGTGCAAGAAGGGGAATGAAAAGAATGGAATAAGCGTGATACCAGCTGACTCCGGCAACCAGTAGCGATACAACCATTGCGAATGCAACCGTATAA
>JBNLFC010000191.1:0-7299 GCA_050305335.1 Leptospirales bacterium | reverse complement strand
AACGGTTGGGGATGTGATCGTGGTAGCCATCAAGGATGCACTACCCGCTTACGGGCTCAAGGATAGCACCGGCAAAAAAGTGCATAACAAAGCCGTGCAAAAAGCGGTTGTGGTGCGAACTAAAAAAGAGATTCGTCGAGCCGATGGTTCATACATAAGATTCGATGACAATGCATGTGCAATTATCGATGAAAAAATGAACCCCAGGGGAACCCGTATTTTTGGGCCCGTGGCAAGAGAGTTGAGGGACAGAAAGTTCATGAAGATTGTCTCTCTGGCACCGGAAGTACTGTGACGAACGTAACCAGGCAGAGGAATCGCAATGAATGGTAAGGAAAAAAAGATCAATCCTGAAGATCGCTATCGAAAGCTGAAGCTCAAGAAAGGAGATGAAGTAATCGTAGTTTCTGGACGGCAAAAAGGAAAGCGCGGTAAGATTATGTTTATCGACCGTGCTAAAAGTCGAGTGTACGTGGAAGGGGTGAATAAAGTGAAGAAATTCCAGCGCCCTTCACAGGAGAATCCAAAGGGAACGGCCATTGAAGTGGAATTTCCCATGCATCTTTCCAATGTAATGTTGTATGACTCTAAGAAAAAGAAGGGTGTACGCACAGGCTACTCAATAGAGAGTGGTAAAAAAGTGCGAATTACCCGTGGTGATAGTTGAGGGGTTTGGTCATGACCGCACAGGATATGAGAAAAAAATACCGGGATCAAGTTGTTCCGGCCTTGATGAATAAGTTTTCCTATAAATCTATCATGCAGGTACCACGTCTGGAGAAGATCGTTCTCAATGTGGGCATGGGTTCCGCGACGCAAAACCCGAAAGGGTTGGAAGCTGCCATTGAAGAGATGGCTCAAATTTCCGGACAGCGTCCCATTAAGACCCGTGCAAGAAAGTCCATTGCGGGTTTTAAACTTCGCGAAGGCATGGTGATTGGAGGCATGGTTACCCTGCGAGGGAATCAAATGTATGAGTTTCTGGAAAGACTCGTAAATATAGCGTTGCCGCGCGTGAGGGACTTTAAAGGGCTCAGCCCGAAATCTTTTGATGGTAGAGGCAATTATAATCTCTCTGTGAAAGAACAGATCATCTTTCCAGAGATTGATGTGGATAAAGTGGATTCCTATCATGGAATGAATATAACACTGGTGACGACTGCCCAGGTTGATGAGGAAGCTCGTGAGCTTCTGAGTGGACTGGGGATGCCCTATCGTAAATAGAAAGGGTCACAGATAAATAGAGAGGATGAAATAATATGGCGCGTAAATCAATGCTGGAAAAACAGAAACGGAGACCTGCGTTTCCCGTGCGCAAGAAGAATCGTTGTCCCATCTGTGGGCGCCCTCGCGGTTATATGAGGCGATTTGATATGTGTCGCATCTGTTTTCGTAAGCTTGCAGGAACCGGGATGATCCCGGGCGTGACAAAATCCTCCTGGTAATATTGAAATTTTTGAGCAACGGAGATTGCATAAATGAGTCTTTCTGATCCTATAGCTGACATGCTGACGAGAATCCGGAACGCTTCCCGCGCGGGACACGAGTCGGTATCCTTCCCGTCTTCGAGATTGAAGATGGCCATTCTAGAAATCCTGAAAAAAGAGGGTTTCGTGGATGACTTCAAAGAGAAGGTGGAAGGAAAACTCTCTGATATTGAGGTAAAATTGAAATACTTCAATAAAAAGCCTGTGATCCGTCAGGTAGAGCGCGTATCGACACCGGGCAGGCGGTATTATGTAAAAGCAAAAGATCTGCAGCCGGTGCGAAATAATATGGGAATTGCCATCGTTTCCACATCGCAAGGTGTTATGACCGGGCGACAGGCGCGTAGCATGAAGGTGGGCGGCGAAGTGCTCTGCAAGGTCTGGTAAGAGCGGCGTAAAGAAATTGAAGGTGGAATAAAATGTCACGGATAGGTAATGCACCCATCAAAATCCCTGCAGGTGTGGAGTTAAAACCCGGTGCAGGAGTTGTTAAAGTAAAAGGCCCGCTGGGGGAGATAGAAACACCCCTGCCGGACGGAATCACCATGTCTCAGGACGGCGGAATGTTGAAATTCTCCCGTCGCGATGATAGCCGGGAGCAGAAAGAGCGGCATGGTTTGACGCGAGCTTTGATGAACAATAACATTGAGGGAGTATCGAAGGGTTGGAAAAAGAACCTGGAGCTGGTTGGTGTGGGATACCGTGTTCAGTTGAAAGGAACGGAGCTGGTATTTGCGCTTGGTTACTCCCATGAGGTGAAGTATAAGCTGCCTGCCGGGATCAAAGCTACAGTGAATGATCAAACCAAAATTGAGTTGGCTGGAATTGATCGACAGATGCTGGGTCAGGCTGCTGCAGATATTAGAACATTTCGACCTCCCGAGCCATATAAGGGCAAGGGCATTCGATATGCCGGTGAAGCTATTCGTAGAAAAGCCGGGAAAGCGGGCAAAGCAGGTAAAGGCGGCAAAAAGTAAGCCGTAGCAATATTTATAATAAGGGGCCCCGTTGTGGAGGGAGCTGAACAATGAATAGAGTCATGGACAAGAAAAAAAGGCTGGAGAGACGAATCCTGCGGGTGAAGTCGGCCATTATGGCGCGTAGTCCCAGACCAAGGCTGGTATTCAACCGTACCAATCGTTATCTCTCCTGTCAGGTCATTGATGATAGCAAGGGAGTGACTCTTTGTGCTGCTACCACAAGTGAGAAAGAGTTTGAAGGTCCCGGGCACAATGTCGAGGCGGCAAAGAAACTTGGCGCCATCATCGCAAAACGTGCAAAGGAAAAAGGAGTCACCACCGTGGTTCTGGATAGACGTGGACGGCTCTATCACGGTCGTATCAGTGCGTTCGCCGACGCTGTCAGGGAAAATGGATTGGAGTTCTAAGAGTTATGCAACAACAGGCAATCGGTAGAGAAGAAGTCGAAAAGGAAATGGTGGAGAAGGTTGTAAGAATCAACCGTGTCTCCAAGGTGGTAAAGGGTGGTCGCAGATTCAGCTTTAATGCGCTTGCTGTCGTGGGAAACCAGGAGGGCAAAGTAGGCATTGGTCTGGGCAAGGCCAATGAGGTGCCCGATGCCATTCGAAAAGCCATTGAGTCGGCCAGGCGAAGCCAGCTGGATGTGAGGTTGACCAAAAAGAAGACTCTCCCACACGAAGTAATCGGAAAATATAAATCCACCCGGGTGATTCTCAAGCCGGCTACGCCGGGAACCGGGATCATTGCCGGTGAAGCTGTTCGCTCCGTTGTTGAGCAGGCAGGTGTGCATGATTGCCTGAGTAAGGTAGTTGGATCTAAAAACTCTATCAATGTAGTGCGTGCGACGCTGGATGCGCTACTTCAGCTGGAGACACCTGATATCGGCGCGAAAAAGCGTAGCGTAAGCTATAATGTAATTTTTGGAAAAGAGTTCTAAGCACAGCAGAGGGACGAGCATGGATCATCGAGTAGTAAATATCACGCTGGTTAAGAGCCCTGTGGGTAGAATTCCCGTTCACCGCAAAACCGTGCGTGCTCTTGGATTGCGTAAGGTGGGTGCCACTCGCAAGCATACACTGACTCCTGTAGTATCTGGAATGGTAAAACAGGTGGAATACTTATTGAAAATTGAGGATGCGAAATGAGCAAAAAAGAAATCATGGATTACTCTTCTCTGCATCCTGAAAGGAAGAAGAGAGTCGTCAAAAGAACAACTTCCGCCAATCAGGTGTCGCTTCCGGAAGGAGCCCGAAAGGATCGAGTGCGCGTCGGTCGTGGAAGAAGTTCAGGCCAGGGAAAGACCTGTGGTCGAGGCCAGAAGGGCCAGGGAGCCAGAACAGGTTACTCAAAACGTGCCGGTTTCGAAGGTGGTCAAATGCCTTTGCATCGACGCCTTCCTAAACGAGGTTTTACGAATATTTTTAAAGTGCCCTATCAGGGTGTGAATCTCTGGCGAATCGCTAAGTCGAATTTGAGTGGAGAGATTACACCTGAGGTAATGATGAAGGCGGGTCTTATTTCTGACGCCCGGAAGCCAGTGAAAATTCTTGGCGCGGGAGAGGTGAAAGGTGCTCTGAAAATCGTTGCCGATGCTTTTTCACAAAGTGCGAAAGAGAGAGTGGAAGCGGGTGGCGGTAGCTGCAGTGTAAGAGGCGCTTAAGAACGCGTAGCGGAACTATATGCTCAGGCGGTATAGGCCAGATCGTAGAGCACCAATAATCTGAAAAGAGAGTGGGATGGAATGAAGGCGATAATCAATATCTTTCGGATACCGGAACTACGGAACAAGGTGCTCTATACACTGGGAGTGCTGGTACTGTTTCGCATGGGTTCTTTTATAACTATTCCGGGAGTGAATCCTGTTGCCGTAGCCCACTCTAAACCCGCAGGAGAATCTATTCTCAATGTGGTGAATGTATTCTCCGGGGGAGCCCTTTTTAAGCTCTCCATCTTTTCTCTGGGAATTATGCCTTATATCTCGGCTTCAATTATTTTCAGTCTTTTGACCGTGGTTATCCCCTCTCTGGCCCGATTGCAGCGGGAAGGCGAAGAGGGAAGGCGTAAGGTGAATCAGTACACCAGATATGCAACGGTGCTTCTCTGTGCAGTGCAATCAGTCTTTATTCTTGTATGGGCAGTGGATCAGAAGAACCGCTTTGAGGAGTATCTGGTATCTCCTGAAATGGGTAGAACCTGGTTTTTCATTATCGGAGTGGTGGCAATTACCACAGGTACTGTGATTCTCATGTGGCTGGGTGAACAGATTACGGAAAGGGGTGTGGGCAACGGAGTGTCGCTCATCATTTTTGCCGGGATTATTGCTCAATTGCCATCAAATGTATATCAGATGTTTAGCGATAAAGATGTTAATATATTTGATGTCTTCATTTTGTTGGTCTTATTTGTGCTTCTGATTGCGGCTACGGTGATACTTTCCCAGGGAGTGCGAAAGATACCTCTGCAATATGGTAAAAAAATGCAGGGTAGAAGAATGGTTCAGGCACGAAGCCAGAGCATTCAGTTTAAAGTGAACTCTGCCAATGTAATGCCTATCATCTTTGCTTCATCACTGCTCCTCTTCCCTCAAACCGTGGCAGGGATGCTTGGCAGCAAGGCCCAGGGGTGGTATGGCTGGAAAATCATTCAGGAGTGGTTAAACCCCTTTTCTCAGATTTTCTATCAGCAGTTGCCATATTATGTTATCTACACCATTTTAATCATTTTCTTTGCCTACTTCTATACAGCGATTTACATCAATCCTCAGGAGCTGGCTGAGAACTTGAGAAAATATGGCGGCTTTGTGCCGGGGATCAGACCGGGTATTCACACCCGGGAATACATTGAGTCAACTCTCAATAGAATCATTCTGCCGGGAGCCATTTTTCTGGCCCTTCTGGCATTGGCGCCCTATTTCATCATAAATTCCATGGAGCATCTGAAAGCCAATCAGAACATCCAGGGACTGGCCTATACATTCGGTGGAACATCCCTCTTGATTATTGTGGGTGTTGCTCTGGATACGCTTAAACAGGTGGAATCCCAGCTCATCATGAGAAATTATGAGGGATTTATGAAAAAGGGGCGAATCAAAGGTAGAACTTAACGGGTTGATTGCTCGTAAAAAGGTGGCTTCTGCTGGTACGGCTTGCTTTTCCGGGTGACACATAGAGTAGTAATAAAAATTATGGTCTCGGTTTATGGTGGCACGCCGGAGGACCCGGTGAAACATTAAACTCGGGGAAAGCAGGATACATCGGTGGCGAAAGAAGAGGCAATAGAAGTTGAAGGCACAGTAGTGGAGCCGCTTCCAAATGCGATGTTTCGCGTTGAGCTGGAAAATGGCCATCGAGTGCTGGCACATATTTCGGGCAAAATGAGAATGCACTACATTCGGATTCTTCCCGGAGATCGGGTTACGGTGGAGCTCTCTCCCTACGATCTGAGCCGTGGCAGGATCACATATAGAAAGAGATAACGCCATTTTGCCGGCTGGCGACGTGGTCAGAGGGTCGGGATTTTGCAATGAAAGTTCGAGTATCAGTTAAAAAGATGTGCAATAATTGTCGGGTGATCCGGCGCAAAGGGGTAGTGCGAATCATCTGCACCAACCCTCGACACAAACAGAGGCAGGGGTAATCCCTGAAATATTGAGGAGAGAACATGGCCAGGATTGCCGGTGTAGACTTACCGAATAATAAACGAATCGTGATTGGACTTACTTATATTTACGGAGTGGGTCGCAGTACATCCGAAAAGGTGCTTCGTAAGGTCGGCGTGGATGAAAATATTCGCGTGAAGGATCTGGAAGAGAAAGCTGTGGACAGTATTCGTAAAGAGCTCCTGGATCATCACAGGGTGGAGGGTGATCTTCGTTCAGAAGTCAACCTCAATATCAAGCGACTGATGGATATCGGATGCTATCGCGGTCTGCGTCACAGAATGCAGCTTCCCGCGAGAGGTCAGAGAACCAGAACCAATGCTCGCACAAGAAAAGGCGTTCGAAAAACCATCGCAAATAAGAAAAAGGCGCCCAGTAAAGGATAACCGTTGATACTGCAATAAACAGGAATAACCTATGGCACAGGCTCAGAAGAAAAAAGAGAAGAAGAACGTTTCCAATGGAAAGGCGTTCATACAGGCATCCTTCAATAATACTATTGTAAGCATTACCGATCTCCAGGGGAACGTAGTTGCCTGGTCATCAGCAGGTCACATGAATTTTAAGGGATCTAGAAAATCTACTCCCTATGCTGCGCAAATGGCAGCTCGCAACGCTGCGGAAAAAGCACGTGAACATGGCGTTCGAGAAGTAGAAATTTTTGTAAACGGTCCCGGGATCGGGCGAGAATCGGCAATTCGCGCTCTTTCGGCGGAGGGTATTATGGTGCGATCCATTAAAGATATTACTCCATTGCCCCACAACGGGTGCAGGCCGAGAAAGCGTAGAAGGGTATAATCTTTTTTTTATCGATTCTGAAAGAAAAATCAAACATTCAGAAGCGTTTGTAGCAGATCATCAAGGAGAGCGGCTTTGAATTCCAGAAACCTATTGCGCGGCTTTAAAAGACCCAAGCAGATAGAATTCATTCAGGATGCATCGCAGCCCGGATATGGAAGATTTATTGCCGAACCTTTTGAAAGAGGATTTGGTGTAACCATTGGAAACTCTCTCCGAAGAGCATTGATGTCTTCTATTGAGGGAACCGCTATTACTGCGGTTAAAATCGAAGGCGTTCCCCACGAGTTCGCCGTAATCGAAGGCGTCGTGGAAGACGTTACCCGATTAATTTTAAACCTGAAGCAGGTTCGTGCTACTTATGAATCTGAAAACC
>JBNLFC010000190.1:0-7324 GCA_050305335.1 Leptospirales bacterium | reverse complement strand
GGGCTGCGAGTGGAATTCCCTGGCCCGGACTGGAGTAGACAATGGACTCCGGGGCGGACTGATCTCGTTGCTCTGTGGAGCTGGAGTCTGCTGGAGCACTGAGAGATGGCGTCAGAGAAACCTCTTCCGTACTGCTTCGGGGGTTGCCAGATCTTCCCAGGCGGTATCCCGTAGCAAAAGCAACCAGCATTACTCCTGCCAGAATGACTGAGAGGATGGTAATTCGTTGTTTATCCAGATTGATTACATAAAAAACCCTTGTTTTCATCTTACCATCTCCCGGGAGCAACCTCCCTTATCAGTTTCATCACCGCAGCTATGGCGTTTTTGAGTTGATCTCGACTCCCTTCATTCGGGATCACCAGCCTGGCTCGTTCCTCTTTCTCCTCAGGGGGCAACTGGGATGCTTCTCTCTCCATGAAATCCTTTTCACTCCATCCGTTGCGCAGGTTCACTCTGTTGAAGCGCAAATGGCGGCTTACCCGTAAAGCGATGGTGAGATCGAACTCATCCTCCGCTCCTGTCTCAAAAAGGAGCGGAATATCATATACCAGAATCGCTCCGCGCTGTGCATTTTTTACCCATTTTTGAAAATGGCTACGAACCAGAGGGTGTATCAACTGATTCAATCTCGTACGCGCTTCAGGGTCCCTGAAAATAATGGCTGCCAGTTTTTCTCGCCAGATTTCTCCTCGTGGAGTCAGGATTGAATTGCCGAAGCTTTCCACCAGAGGGCGTTTCATTTGCTCACTATGTAGCACACCCTTTGCCACCTCATCCGCGTCCAGACAGCCAGCACCCAGCTCGCTGAAGATCGCTCTTGCGGTTGACTTTCCGGAACCAATGGCACCTGTCAGGCCAATGGTAAAGCGATCTGACTTCCACTTCACAGGAGGAAGGCGAGGGTAGAGGTATTGCATACTTTTCTCTATAAATTTGACTGAATATAGTAAGACCGGGGAGAAGTACAACCACTTTTTGAGATAGGGTAGCCGAACAGGGCTTACTGCTATTGTCCCGGGTAGTAGGGCAATGGCGAGCCTTCTTTGCCGTTTAAGACGAAGAACCTTGCGTTCACGGCAATGGGCATATGCTTTCGGTACTCCAGTGTAAGTTCACAAATTCCACGATCGGGGAATGAGCACTGGTAAGCTCCCGATTCAAGCTGATGAAAACTGAATTTGCGAACTCCGCTACGGAGTATAAGGGTTTTTCGAGCGCGAGTGGGGTTTCGAGGAAATTCAATAGGATGTTCCTCATCCGGGTGATAGCCCAGAAGATGTTCAGCGATCTGAGAATCTTCAAAAAGATCATCGGGAAGGTTATCTGAAGTGGACTCCGCGGAAAGTATTACCAGGAGGTCCTCTACAGTTTTCTTTCCCATGGTATCAGCAAGTGTGTCCAGTTGTTGGGGGAATTTAAGGAAATTTTCCCGATCACCGGTTCCGTATCCCAGAGCAAAGATGGAGAATCTATATCCTCTACTGGTAAACTGGCGTGAAACTGGCAGGTATGTGTCTCTTTTGAGTGCTTTTTTTTGCGATTTTTCTGTCAGCCAGCTATCCACAAGCGGAAGAGAATCGGGCAGATCCATTTGCTTTCTTTGAATCACCTCCCACTCTTTCGCAGGAATCGCCATGGCCTGGAAAGGAAGAGACTGGAAAGCTTCCACTGTAGAGCCTTCCAGAGAGGGAGCATCCCGGACCTGTATGCCGGGAGTTAATAGATCTCCGCTATATAGCAGAAGAAAGCCGCCCCCTTCCGCTTCGCTCAGATTCTTTCTCTGGATCACATAACTTTTTAAGGCACCCAGTCCGCCAGCACCAGTGGCATCCATATGAACATTCCCGTTCATGCCTCCTGCCGCCACAATGGTTAACCGGTAACCAGCAGCGACTTCCAGATACCGTTGTCCCCCTGACGGCTTTTTATCAACCGCCTTTGTCCCCATAGCCGGGGAGCTTTTTTGCATGGGATCTCTATTCCTGGAAAAAAGAGTGGATTGATAGAGAAGGTACAAGAGGGAGAAAAGAATGAGAGATACTCCTGCCGTCAATCGTCGTGTGACAAAAGCTTGCGGTTGGGGAACTTCCCTGTAAAAAAACCATTTCCAGATTCTCCGTAGCATATCTGAACATATCATCGGCAGGGTGAGTCGATTTTAAAATCGAATCTCAGACGATCCAGATATGCGAAAAGAGCTGTGGGCATATTAGCTGCCCCTCCTTTGCAGCCAATGCCCCTTTCACCCGCCTCCCCGTGGAAAAAAAGGAGTGCATGAGAGGAGGAGGAGTAAGGCGGAAAGGAGTAGAGACGGGATCCGGGTCTGGATCCCGTCATTTCCGTAAACTGGAGAAGGGGGCTGAGCCCTGAAAAATCCCATATTTGAAAGGAGCTATATTGAGCTTCTGTGGCAAGCCAGATCCATCCCGCATCGGTGTCCAGATTTTCAACGGTTTCTGGAATGCAATTTGCATCGCATAACTCAACGTCCCGCAGAGGAGGGTTGGCGAATCGTGAGAGGTCCTCGGTGTGGCGAAACTCTCCGGCGGTATGGAACAGGGGAAGGGGATAGGAGCTTCCTGCCTGGATTCCGAAATCATGAATTGCACCAGATGGAAGAGCTTCGCACTCATCGTTGGAGATTTTAAAGTGGCCGCCGCGCAGAGTCGAAGCCTGGCCTGCAAAATAGAGAATCTCCCTCCGCGCTCCGGTCCGATTGCAGAGTCTGCTTTCCTCCATTTTCATACGTGGGTCCGTAGCAATGGGTACTGTGGGGGGTGGCAGGAGGGAGGCTCGGTCGCGTATACGGCGAAACTCATCCAGGAAAGCGGCGCTGGTGAGAGGATCGTGAAAAATATAGAATATCTCCAGGTTGGAGTCCCGGGCCGAGTAGGACCAGTTGTAGGAGCCTGTGTATACCACGGAGTCATCTATGATCACTGTTTTGTGGTGAAGATGGCCTCCATGAAAAATACCGTTTTCGTCCCTGTAGCGGACGCGGTTCCCTTCCAGATAAATCCAGAGGCCGCTATGATAAGAGCTAAGGTATAGCTGCCCTTCCTGTGATTGCGGACCAGGTACGGTTTTGCCGGAAGGATTATCATAAATTCCTTCAACACTTACACCTCGAGCAGCCGCCAGTCTGAGAGCCGACGTAATAAAAGGATCGGAATGGCTGAAGATCATATAACGGATGGAGTGCCTGGCCTGCAATATCGCTTCCACCAGAATGGACTGTATCAATCTTCCATGAAGGGGTGAAAGGAAGGCCTTCCCTTGAAAAGGCAGGGAGATGGGTGGCAGATTTCTCTCCTCACGCGAAAGAGTTTCTGCAATGGCCGCTCCGGCTTCTTGATTCAATACAAGAAAGAAGAAAGCGTTGTTGCTAAATCCCATATCGCTGATGGTAAAATTCCCTGTGCCTGAGATTAAGTATTTTCTGTCTATCAGAAGGACCTTGGCATGAGCGATGCCGCTTCGTGTTCGCAAAGGGATATAAAAACCGGCCTCTTTGAGTTCTTCGTAGTTCTGGTCTTTTGATCCTGACAGTGAAACCGTCACCCCTCTTTTCCGTGCCTCCATCAGGGCCTGGATGATATCGGGTTGGTTGAACTCATAGACCCATCCCTCGATACTCCGGCGGCTGTCCTGGATGAATGCGACAGTCTGTTCCACTGGCTGTCGCCTGAGCGGATCATCCATGGATAGATCCGGTCGTGTAAAATGAAATGGTTGCGAAAATGAGTTCAGTAGCAGGGAGTCCAGAGAAAAAAGTGCGATATTTTGGTTGTGTTCGCAGGCTGAAAAAAAGAGAGGCAATGCAAGAATTATGGCGAGTTTTTCTATGTTAATTTTTATATAAAATTTCATGTGGTTTTTTCCTGTTGTAGGCTTGCTCTGTCACAAGGTCAGAGTGATAGAAAGTCCCATGGATTCTCCGGCATATCGCCACTTCTGCGCCGCCACCTCTCTTCGATACAGGGCGGAGTAGTAAACCCCCAGTTGCCAGTCCACCTGCGCCAGAATTGTATATGAATCGAGCTTTTTTTCACCCCGACCGCCTGACCGTAGTGTAAATCCCACCTCCATGTACGATGGTAGAGTATCCGAGGGAGTTGTGGTGCGAAGGGGCTGTTCCGGTTTGTTTAATTTTTTCAAGGGCTTGAAGAGAGTAGCAAAAAGAAAGAATTGCGCTACGGAGGAATCGTAGCCATTGATAAATGTCAGGTGGGCTGCTTGCTCCTGGAACTTTTCTTCACTACTATTTCTCTCAACAGGTTGAGTGCAATGCGCAGAGTAACAGATGACCGGAGCACTGCTGTAACCCGGTCCCTGTAGCAAAAGTGAGCCTGCGGCAAGATCGGTTCCTCTGGAGATATATCCGCTTTTCTCATAAGATTGTCCATAAGTCCCCTTTGCCACTGTTTCGCTTTCCGGTAAAAAGAGATCCATTCTTGAAAAAAATCGCAATATTCGAGTCGAGAAGCCCCACCGCAATAGAAAGCCATCGAATCGAGCACCCCGATTCATCTCCGTTGGATAGTAGACCGTATATCGTCCCATAGAGCGCTCTAGAGAAGCATAGGTGTTCACTTGCCACTCTTTGCTGCCATATGAGGTGCCTAGAAATAAACCTTCATCATCGATTCGAGAAGGTTGGGGAGGGGTTTCCGGGTAAATGAGATTGCTTCCCGGCACCTTGCGAATGGAATAGTAAAGGGCCATATGAAAGAAAGCAGCATGGTATTCCAGATAGATGGCCTGTGCTTCGGATAAGCCAGTGACGCGGGCGCTACTTCCAGATATTCGCCATCTTTCTAGAAGTGAGGCGGTGACGGAGTAGCCATGTACAATCTCTTTGTGTGATGCAGTGAAGAGTGGTAGAGAGGGAATGAATGCGGGAACAATAGAGAGAGTCAATTCTCGAAAAAAAACCGGGGACAGCGATAACACTACACCCGTTAGAGAGCCTTTGAATCGTGATACATCATGCTCCAGAGAGGCAAAGTCATTCTGGTTTCTTGCCCGATTCTTTCCTGTTACATTGCCCGGTACGCTTCGGCCTACCATCAGTCTGGCTATTTCAGTCTGGCTGGAAAATGCAATACCTGCTCCCAACATAGCTCCGGGAAGGAATTGAACTTTCCCTGCAGAGGACTCCTCTTTTTTTGCGCGATCATTTTCCATCAAAAGAGAGGAACCGGGCATGTAGTGAAGAGATCCGTTGAAAAAAAGAAGAGGGGAAAATGGGTGGAATTCATCTCCGGAACCGGTGTTATAGCTTGTAGTCAGTGAGAATGACTGCAACCTTCCTCTCTCGGCGCTGTTTTCCTTCTGGATTGCCAGGGGATGCACTATCGAAAGTTTGCGACGGAAAAAGCGTAAGGAGTAATAGTGAGTAGCAAGACGTATCAACTCCTCTTTTTCGCCAACGTGATGTTTTTCGTCTTCGCCTGAAATATTGCTCTCCCGGTCCGGTTTTTTGTTCTCATTGGCCTTTTTCTCCGCCTCTCCAAAAAGAGGTGTGCAAAAGATGAAAATAAAAATGAAAGACAAAATTCTTTTCGTCCATGTGTAAACGATATGCGAATTCACGGTAGAACCTCATAGCTTTCTTCGCTATCACGCCAGGTTTTGCTTTTGCGTACAATTTGCTGATCTACGGCAGGGTTGAGAGTGAAGGGCAAAAGGGAGTCGGGCAACCCGTAGGAGGTTATGGGAACTGTATTCCCGGAAGAATCAATGCCGAAAATCAAGATTCCCTCTCTTGCAGCCAGTCCGTTTCCTATAGCACTTCCACTTTCTACGGTCCAGAGGAGAAGATCATTGTTCTGAAATTCCAGCGGATCGCCCTGATAATCCGGATCCACAATCCATGCGCATTCCCCTGCTGGCAGTTCTAAAGTGGATCCGTTTAACGTTACTCCAGGCGGAAGGTGCGCGAATCGCGACAAATATGGGACCAGTTGGTCCGTGGAAGAAGAATCCCGTATAAAGAGTCCCCCGGGGAAAAGGGATGAATCGAATCCATGGGGAGAACAAAGTCGTATCGATTCATTTTGTGGAATGAGCGGAACGGGAGCCACTGTCTCTACACGAAGCATCTCTTTGCCATCGGGGTAGATAGACTCCGCTGCTATAGTATAATAGATCCCGTCCAGCTTCTGGGATACATGGACAAGGAGTCTTGGGTCACTGATCCCTTCCGGGGGCGAAATGGTGATGATGTGTGCGTTATGCGTGTTTATCTCTTCGCTTGCAATAATATTTTCCAGCGATGTACCATAAGAGATGCGGAGCGTGGCATTCTGCAGAGATGTGAAAAAGGATCCCATGCCGCCCGATGGTGCAAGGGTATCCCACCTGAAATATCCATTGATCCAGTTGGAATGGAGCGGCGTAGCATAACTTTTTTGCCGGCAGCGATCCAATACACCAGTTTCATTCTGAACCCCTCCTGAAAAACTACCTTCTCCATCTCCATGACCCTGTGTGACAACAAATGAATTGGCATCATCGATCCATTCCAATGACCGACGGATGCCATTCTTATTCAGTTTCTCATAGAGATTGGAGTTGATCGTTGTTTCATGGTGATTTTCTCTATTATTTCCCGATTGAAGACGAAAGTGAGGGGCCCCATTGGGGAGGAGCAGATCGTTGACGACTGCGCTGTTTTTCACATCGGCAGTGGAAAAACAGTAGGGTGTTTTCGCTGAATAGAGATAGAGTCCCGGTTGTTCTGGTGGCGGCAAATGGAGTGTGCGAATTGATCCACTCTGGTCCGTGGATTGAAGAGTGATCATTTCACCGGATCGGAATGTGCCGGCTGAATCGGGATTTTGGTGTCCTGCTTCAATTTCAATGAATTGATCCCCGGAATGGGACAAACCATCGTTGTCTAAGGAGCCCGCCGGATATATTTCTGAGATTTTGTAAATCATATTGTATCGGTTTTCCGGGTTCCGGGCGCCCGGGGACACGGCGTGGGATGCAGCTACGTCAGGCCGTAGATATCCTGCCTTCGTTTCACAGGGATGAAAAACAGGAAAATTTCCATCCAGAATCAAACTATGGACAGCGCAATCGATGGATCGATAGGCGCTTTTGTTGCCCGGATAGTAGAATTCGCCAGCGGCGGGTGCTGTGAACAACGTGCGATTTTCTCCCGTAATCAGATGGGTAAGTGAGAGCGATTTGTGAAGGGATAGATAGCGTATTTCGCCGGTAAAAAAAGTGTCCGGTGGGGCCACGACGAAGGAGAGAGCACCGAACTCACAGCGTGTATGATATTACTTATATGCAGTCAAACTGAGCTGTG
>JBNLFC010000189.1:0-7353 GCA_050305335.1 Leptospirales bacterium | reverse complement strand
GGCGACCCGGTCCAACCGGGCGTACTGGGAATGGATGCAGTGTGGCAACTGATTGGATTTTATTGCGCTTTGAATGGAGCCCCTGGTTCCGGCAGAGCTCTGGGTTGCGGAGAGGTGGAGTTTGACGGTCAAATTCGCCCCCATAGCAAAGTGGTCCGTTACGAAATTGACATTCGACGTTTTAGTTCAATGGTAGAGCAGGGTTCCGTTATTGCGATAGGGAATGCAAGAGTCTTGATGGACAATGAGCCTGTCTATACGATCAAGGATGCCAGAGCCGGTCTTTTTATGGGAATGGCATATACCGACTACCCCATTCATTCACCGATGAGCAAAGGAGGAACATTGAACCGGTAGTACGTATGAATGTTTCGTATCGGCATTCCTTCTGTCACGGCAAAATACGACTGGCAGATTGGCAAAAATAGTGGAAAAATGATGGTAGATATTTGCTCTATTCTGTTCCACTGTCCTTTGCGATTCCGTGAAACGGATCGATCTGGATTAAGCGAAAAAAGGAACTTGATTTGCCCGGTTGGAACCGACCTGTTATGCCATAAATATTTAAAACGATGGGCCCCGGGCCAATCCGGACAATAGAAAAAGGGAAGAGCAAATGGAAGCAAAAAAAGGAATTGCCCTTGTGACAGGTGGATCTGGCGGAATAGGCGCAGCTTGTTGCCGAAGTCTCCACAAAGCGGGCTTTACAGTTGGAATTCACTATAATAGTAACAGAGAACCGGCGGAAAAATTGCAGAAGGAGTTGCCCGGGTCATTCATCATTCAGGGTGATATGTCCACTATCGAGGGCATAGATTCTATCTACGAGACTCTGAAGCAGGAGCATGAAAGCAATCTTGCGGTGCTTGTCAACAATGCCGGTATTGCTCTGGATAATCCGATTTTTAATGCTACCCTTGAAGAATTCGAATCCACTATCGATACGAATTTACGAAGCACCTGGTATTTGACTAAACGCCTGGTTCGATTTATGATTCGGAAAAAAAGTGGCCGTATCATAAATATTACAAGTGTTGTCGGTCTTGCGGGAAACCCTACGCAGAGCAGTTACGGGATGACCAAGGCTGCCATTGATAACTTCACAAAAACAGCCGCCAGGGAATTCGCACCGTACGGAATTTTGATCAACTCCGTAGCTCCAGGATACATTCGGACTTCTATGACGGAAAAACTATCCGATGATCTTCAGGGTGAAGTGGTAAAACAGATACCTCTTGGCAGAATGGGAACACCGGAAGAAGTTGCGGACCTTGTTGAGTATCTGGCCAGCAGAGGAAGTTACTGCACTGGAGCAATTTTTCAAATCAATGGAGGGCTCTATGCCTGAACATCCCGCTTCACCGGAGATGATCGCCAGGGTCATGTCCATTATTCCCCAGCAACCTCCTTTTCGTTTTATCGATGAGATTGTTGAATTATCCGAAAAACATGTGATTGGAAAGTATCGCTTCAAGCACGATGAGTTTTTCTACAAAGGCCATTTCCCCGGCAGGCCGACCACTCCGGGAGTAATTTTAATTGAGGCCATGGCGCAGGTCACGGTCGTAGCGCAAGGATTATATGCTGGTCTGTTGAGTGGTGCAGATATGGACAGGCTGACTCTCTTTACCGAATGCGAGATTGAGTTTTCTGCAGTAGTGAATCCTGGTGACTTGATCACAATCTATGGTGAAATGTTATACTTTCGTAAAGGAAAGGTAAAAAGCCGTGCAAAGATCGTTCTGGAAAACGGTGATGTAGCCGCCAGTGGAACGCTGGCAGGTGTAGGAGTAAAATAGAAATGAGTATTCGTGTAGTCGTGACCGGCATGGGGGTAATTGCTCCTAACGCAAGCGGTCTGGTGGATTTTGAAGCAGCCTTGAGAGCCGGTAAAAGTGGGATACGTTTCGTTCCCAGATTGGAAGAGTTGAACTTTGCCTGCAGAGTCGGGGGAATTCCCGATGGATTTCAGGAAAGAGCGAAGGGATACTTCGATGAAGAAGCCTTATTCGCAATGAACGAGCCGATGATGTATTCCGGAATGGCAGCCATGGATGCGTGGAAGGATGCTGGATTTGAAGTTCCTGCCCCATCCAGCGACGAAGTGGATTGGGATACAGGAGCCATTATTGGAATCGGTCTGGCTGGTGTTGATA
Organism: Leptospirales bacterium; assembly: GCA_050305335.1. Taxonomy (GTDB): domain Bacteria; phylum Spirochaetota; class Leptospiria; order Leptospirales; family Leptonemataceae; genus JBNLFC01. Next base: position 5,197 of record JBNLFC010000189.1, on the reverse strand, counting down.
CGCTTTCTGTTGTAATGCCAAAAATCGAAGCCGGAAAGACAAAGCGCCTGGGTTCCACCATTGTAGAGCAGACCATGGCAAGTTCCGTATCGGCGAAAGTAACAGGACTTCTTGCTCTGGGGAATCAGGTAACGTCCAACTCCAGCGCTTGCTCCACAGGCACTGAAGCGATTCTTATGGCCTACGCACGACTCAAGGCAGGGTTCGCAAAACGAATGCTGGCAGGCGGAGTTGAAAGTTCCCACCCCTATGTGTGGGCCGGATTTGACGGAATGAAGGTGTTAAATTCCACCATGAATGAGAAACCTGAGCAAGCATCTCGTCCATTGAGCGCGTCTGCAGCAGGATTTATCCCCGGTTCCGGTGCCGGTATACTGGTTCTGGAGGAGCTGGAGACAGCAAAAGCCCGGGGTGCCAGAATCTATGCTGAAATCATCGGGGGCGCTATCAACGCCGGCGGGCACAGAATGGGAGGCTCCATGACGCTTCCCAATGCAACCAGTGTGCAGCGCTGCATTAGAGCGGCTATGGAGAGCGCTGGCATTCAGGCCGGTCAAATCGATGCCATCAATGGACACCTGACTGGCACAATGGCAGATCCACTGGAAGTAAATAACTGGGCAGTCGCTCTGAACGTAAAGCCGGAACAGTTCCCGCGCATCAATGCTACCAAGTCTCTGGTAGGTCACTGCCTGGGTGCAGCCGGTGGTATTGAGGGGGTAGCGGCGGTGCTCCAGGTTCACCGGGGATTTCTTCATAAGTCGCTCAACTGCGAAGACGTTCATGAGAAGATAAAACCTTATGAAAAAAGCATTGTCACAGAAACTGTGAATCAAGAGATTGGTATCCTTGCAAAAGCAAGTTTTGGGTTCGGTGATGTTAATTCTACCGTAATCTTCAAAAAATACGGATCTTGATTTGAATCGTTGAATCAGGGTTTGTTATGTCTTTTTGACTTTTTCGCAAAATGAACTTGAAAGAGGTAATTGTAAGATGGAGAAAAAGGAAGTATTTGATCGGGTTGTAAAAATCCTCACTCCCTTTGTTAGAAATCAGGACGCCCTGGGTCAGGTCTCTATGGAGACTGATATTCTGAAGGATCTTCGAGTGAATTCCTCCCGTCTTGTGGATATTGTTCTGGCGTTTGAGGACGAGTTTGACATCGAAGTTGCGGATGAAGAGGCTGACAAGGTTCAGACTATCGGCGCCGCGGTCGATATGATCTCTTCTAAACTTTGACAATTATTGGTGGTTCGGAATAACTTTTGTTCTGCCAGAGAACAGTAGTTTGTCCGATCACCAACTACTCACATAGAGAAGGGAGCGTCAATTTTCGGAAACGCTCTATTGTTTCTCCTCAAGGTTTTCGCTCCGTTCTTCTTCTACAAAAAGACCAGCCTGCATGTGGCATACAGGAGCAGATCGATATTCTATGAATACCCCTGTTACCGACCGAATTCCTGCGAAGGAGCGTTTTTTTCTCAATCTTCAGATTGCCATTGATTGGCTGTTTTTCCCGATTGTCGGCATCAGCACCATATTATTTTTTCGCGTTGTCCAGCGGGTGAAAATTCAGAACCACGACGAACTGCGCAAAGCATTTCAGCGAATTGTTAGAAATAAACGGCCTACACTGATCTGCGCGAATCATCTTACCATGTTCGATTCCATTTTTATTCATTATGCTCTGGGTGGTGTTGGAAGTTATTTCTTTGACTTTCGAACCTTTTCCTGGAATACTCCTGCGGTAGAAAAGTTCAAAACCACGGTTTTTATGAGGGTCTTAACTTATCTGGGAAAGACCATCCCCATCGACAGGCAGGGTAGCGGAGAGCATCATAAACTTGTGCTGGATAAAATTCGCTATTTGATGGAGAGGGGGGAGGTATGCACTATCTTTCCAGAAGGTGGCCGAAGTCGAACCGGGCGCGTTGATTTGGAAAATGTTACTTATGGAGTGGGAAACATTCTGAAGGATATGGGTGATTTCCAGGTGCTCTGTATTTACATTCGTGGTAGTAAACAAGTAAGCTACACTGTCTTGCCGCCACGGAAGGATACCATCTTTGTTCGCCTGGAAGTTCTGGAACCACGCACCACTGAAAAAGGCTTGCGTGCATCACGGGATCTTTCCCTGCAAATTATTCAGAAGTTAAAAGAGATGGAAGATGACTACTTCAACTCAAGAAGCGCAACTGAGAGTCGGAAATGATGTTGTCGATCTGACCGTCACCGAATCGAAAGAAGTTCTTTCCCGGAAAAGCTTTTTAAACCGCGTATTTTCTCCTGACGAGCTGGATCTGATCCGGCAATCTCATACGCCTGTAGCGACTCTCTGGAAGCTGTGGGCCTGTAAAGAATCTGCCTATAAAGCACTTGCGTCTTCTCTTCCGGGAATTCCTTTTCACTGGTCCGCATACAGAGTATCCAGGGATCTTCAGACGGTACGGTATCTGGATCATACACTGAGTGCCAGTGTTATAGAGTTCCAGGATAGTGTGGTGGCTCTGGTTTCCGGGATGTACATGGAAGGAGGCGCGCTTTTCATCGACGATCGTTTTAACGCCTCCTCACTGAAGAAACATCTTTTGAAAGTGGAGATGCTCGATACGCTGTCAGAATATGCAAACAGCGTTCCCGAATCTGCCCTTGTTAGACGACAGCTGATTGCACTGGGGACCGAGCTCACAGGAATTCCTCCTGCGAATCTCTCTATTCGGGAGAGCGGTCAGCGGGGATCGGGAGTCGGCCCGGCCTTGATTCTTCCGGACGGGAGTTGTGTACAGGCCTCCCTTTCTCATCATGGGCGATTTTTTTCCAGTGCCCTGGCTTATCTCAATATGCCCTAAGCTTTGCGTAGATCCTGGGAACCATTCTCATCGGCATGATGGTCGTGTTTTTCAGGTGTGTCTACTTGATAGCCGTATTTTTTTAATTTTCTCCAGAGAGAGACTCTATCAATTCCAAGGATTTCCGCTGCTCTGGTTTTTTTCCCTCTACATTTTTTCATCACCCATTCAATGTATTGTTGTTCATATTCCTCCAGGGAGACCAATCGTCCGGAATTGTTGCGATAGGAGTGGCTGCTCAAATCAGGCAAATGATGCAGCTGGAGTTCCCCTGTGCGGGCAAGAACAACGGCTCTCTCCACAATATGCTCCAGTTCACGTATATTGCCAGGGAAACTGTAATTTTGTAGTTTGTTCAAAGCCTGCGCTTCTATGCCGGTAACCTGGTTTTGATAAATTGTATTGTATTTATCTATGAAGGTATTGATCAAACCGGGAACGTCTCGTTTTCTTTCCACCAGAGGGGGGAGATGTAAGTTGACTACATTCAGGCGAAAAAAAAGATCTTTTCTGAATTTCCCTTCTCTTGTAAGCAATTCGATATTGCGGTTAGAGGCGGCGATGAATCGAACGTCGACCTCCTGTGGATGATCATTTCCCGCACCTGTTATCTCCTTTTCCTGCATCACTTCCAATAATTTAACCTGCAGGGCAGGAGCAATTTCCGTGATTTCATCCAGAAAGAGCGTTCCACCATCGGCCAGACGGATGCTACCCGGAGTGCCCCGATCCTGATCCGGGCTTTCCTTTGAGCCGGTCCCAAAGAGTTCCTCAGACAGACTCTCACTGTTGAAGGCGCCGCAATTTACGGTTACGAAAGGCCTTTGTTTTCTATTGCTATGGTTGTGAATGTAGTGAGCCAGCAATTCTTTGCCTGTTCCACTTTCTCCAGTTATAAGGATGCTGCAGTCGGTATAAGCAACCTGTTGTGCTATCGAAAGTATCTCCTCCATACCGGGATCTGTGGTGATAAACTCAGGCGATTGAAGCTTTTTGATATTTGCTTTGAGGGCACGATTTTCCCTTTTTAGAGCCCGTTTTGTCAGCGCTTCGTTTACCACTGTCCTCACTTCGTCAATCTTATAGGGCTTGGTAATGTAATGATACGCCCCCAACTTCATTGCACCGATGGCGGAATCGATTGTGGCATATCCGGTAATCATAATGACTTCGGTATCCGGTGACTCATGTCGGGAAAAATCCAGCACCTGCATTCCATCGGTCTCTGGCATACGCAGATCCGTCAGTACCAGGTCCAGTTCGTTTTCTTTGATGAGAGATATCGCTTCGTTGCCATTGTTGGTGGTAATTACGTCATACCCCTCCTTTTCAAGAATGTATCGTAAATTGTCCAGTGCGATGGGTTCATCATCCACCAGAAGTATTCTGCCGGTTTTCATTATCTCCTCCGGGGAGTGTGATTTCAAAGGTTGCTCCACTCCCATTTTCACTTTTTACTGACATGTAACCATTATGCTTTTTTACTATTTCATGGGAAATGGCAAGGCCAAGACCCGATCCCTGCCCCACCTCTTTTGTGGTAAAAAAAGGGTCGAATATCCGATTGATAATCTTTTCATCGATGCCGCTTCCTGTATCTTTCACCGTAATGGTAACGGTCTGGTTTTCACTGGAAAAAAGACCGGATAAAACAATGGAGCCTCTGTCCTCTATTGCCTGGATTGAGTTTAAAATTAGATTGATCAAGACCTGCTGTATTCTCTGACGATCAATCACCAACTGGCCGTCCGAGTCACACTCAACCATGAACTTGATTCTGGAAGGAATCTTTCCCTGCACAAGGTTTTTCGTTTCATAGAGAATTTCTTGCAATGAGACTCTCTCCGGTAGCAATTCCCTCTCCCTGGAGAATTCCAGAAGCGATCGGACGATGCGTCTGGCCCGGTCGGTTTGATCGAGAATGCGTGATGTCATTTGAGAATAGAGTTCAGGATCGGTTTTTTTTTCGCGGGTTGCTTCATTCATTATTTCTGCAGATGTGGATATGTTGGAAAGCGGGTTGTTGAGCTCGTGAGCAATTCCTGCTATGAGTGTGCCAAGAGTGGCCATGCGATTTTGCTGCTGAATCTGTACCTCACGTTCTTTGATTTTTTTTAGCAGTGAATTCAGAGCGATAGTAATGGAGTTGATTTCAAGAATTTCTGAAGAACCCCAACCCTCTTCATATTTTTCCAGAGATATCTGTTGTGTATAGACTACAATATCCGATAGCGGCTTGACGATGCTTTTTCTAAGGTTTTGGCTCAGTACAATGATTGTTAGAAACACCACAGCGGTAATAGCCAGTCCGTTGCGGTTCATTCCTCTGACTTTGTTGTAAACGTTAG
>JBNLFC010000188.1:0-7360 GCA_050305335.1 Leptospirales bacterium | reverse complement strand
ATAATTATTCATATAAAATTTACATTCAATGCAAGAGGATAGTGCTCAAATACTTCCAAAAATCATATCTGAAATAAAATCAATGTTGTTAAAAAATGATGATCAAAAAATCATATTTGCCTCTCATTACCCGGTCATTTAGCACAACAGGGACATCGGATATAAATGGCGTGGATTGCCAGTCTGAAGAACGGGTGAAGTCAATTTGCCAGCCAGGGAGAGCGGTCATTTTTTCAAGAATTTCCGAAGCGGTTCGACCACCGTCTTTATCCAGCACGTGAACCTTTAACGTTGCTATACTTCGCTCTTCAAATTTTGTCTGTAAAGATAGGGACATGATAATAATGAATGCAGCAGGCATGATGAACAGAGCCGCCAGTGCGTTTTTATCGCGCAACACAACCAGAAAATCTTTATAGACTAAATGAAATAAAATGATCATTTTATTATACATCCTGTTCACCTGGAACCAGGCCTGTTTTTTCCAGAAAAAGATCTTCCAGGGTCCTTCGTCCGTAATGCAACGATTGGATTGGAATACCTTCGGCTTTCAAAGAGCTGACCAGAGCTTCCAGTTTCGCATCCTCGAAATCAGCTATTACCATACTTTTCTCTTTTACTATCGTAAAATCAAAGAGCTTCTTCAGTCGATCCTGCTTCCATTCCGGCACAGGCATAATAGGAGTTATACGACACTCTTTTTTGTCACTGAGCAAGTCATCGGTGGGACCCGCAAGCTGCACTCTACCTTTATGAAGAATCGCAATGTGTTTGCAGAGTCGGTCCACTTCCTCGAGATAATGAGAAGTATAGAGGATGATGCGATCATTCCGACAGAACTGATGAATGGACTCGAGGATGAAGTGGCGTGACTGGGGATCAATGCCTACGGTTGGTTCATCCAGAAACAAAATGCGCGGATTGCCTATGAAACCGATGGCAAGGTTGAGCCTCCGCTTCAATCCCCCTGAAAGATGCTTTGCCGGTTTTTTCAAGTGTTCCTGCAGACCGGTCATTTCGATAGCAAGATCCATTTCATTTTGCTTTTGTCGACCCGTCAGTTTACGCAATCCCGCAAAAAGAAATAAATTTTCAGAAACAGATAAAGTAGGATAAAACGCATAATCCTGAGGAACCAGCGAGCTCATACTGCGGATCTGTTTACGATGAGATTGAAAATCCAGATCAAACAACTCGATATTTCCCGAGTCATAATTCAAAAGTCCGTTCAAAATGGAAATCAGAGTGGTTTTTCCCGCACCATTTGGACCAAGAATACCTGTAACCACGCCTACAGGAATGCTCAGATTAATATCATCGAGCACTGCACTGGCATTGTGAAAAAATTTGCTTAAATGATTTATCTTCAACATGCGATGAGCCGAATTGAGGAAATCGTTGCGGCGACGATGGGCAACTTCCAGGAAATTTTATAGTTCATTTTTTTTATGCACTTATGAATCAACACTGCTTACTTTCCCATTTTGAAAATGAACATTGATCGACTTCCATCGGTGAATCCAGTACCGCCAGGTATCCATTTCCAGATAGGGAGTCTTTGTTACAGGAGGATAGCCATACGCGAGAATCACGGCATCTTTGCTCATTCCCTCTTCAATAGTGCCGTGCATGATATTGTCCGTCTCCATCTGAGAGAATCCCTCCAGCGAGGTTGGTAATTCGGAAAAGTATCTTTGAAAGAACTTAAGAAAAGAAAGTTCAGAATATTTTTTTTCATAAAAAATGAAGAATTTCTCACTGGAATTGACAGGATGAAACTGTATGCTATCGGGTGTAAGTCTGTCAATGCGAACAAGACTATTCAATACAAGAACGTCCCCTGTATGATAGTTGGCGGGAAGAAACACCTGTCTGTCCGTATATATCGTATGCGTTGTATAGTACTCTCGAACCAGAGCCCCCCTTTTGATCAACTCTTGCACATCTTCAGATTCATAAAAACTCTGAGCATAAGAGTCTTTCCAGCAAATCACCAGCGCAAAGAAGACGAGTAAGACACTAATTTTATAATTTAACTTCAACATCATAGACTCCCGGCTCGCACAATCAGTGATTTTAGTCTGAACGCTAGAAAACCTGCAAAAAAACGAAAAAGGCGCACCAGATGATGTGGATGCAGAACTGCAAGCCGGACATATTTTTTCATGATTTTGTGTCTTCTATAAAAAGAAATAAGTATCTCCCTGTAATATTTTTCCAGATTCTCGCGACTCAGCGTCGAAGATTCCCAGACAAAATTCATACCATTCATCAAATCCCAGTCTTCTTCACGAATGGAGGTGTGGAAAAGATCATGATAAATGGCCGAGCCAGGGTAAGGCGTAAACTTTGTCAAATTCATGGTGGTCATGGGAAGTTGCTGTACAAACTCTCTGGTCAACTCCACTGTCTCGTCGGTCTCCCCGGGATAGCCGAGCATGAAGAGTCCCTTGCAACGAATGCCGGCATCACTGGTCCATTGAATTGCTTGTCTGGCCTTTTCTGTATCCGCTTTTTTTTGCATTTTCATCAACATCTCATCCGATCCGGATTCCAGGCCAAAAGAAATTTCCCAGCAACCCGCTCTCTTCATCAAACGAAGCAGTTCTTCCGTAAAGACATCCACCCGGGCGGCACAACTCCAGGTTACTTTCATTCCGCTTTCAATCATAGCATTGCAGAAGCTTTCCGTTCTGGACTTACTGGCGACAAATAGATCATCTACGAATTGAATATGCCTGACTCCGTATTGTGTATGAAGATGCCTGACGATTGCAAAGACTTTCTCCGGAGAATAGGAGCGAACTCTTGTTCCGAATGTTGAGGTATCACAGAAACTGCATTTGTACGGGCAGCCTCTGGATGCTGCTATTGTGGCCACAGGGCCACGGGGATAGTCAAAAATCGCTGGCCGGTACCGATCAGGAAATCCGGGCAAAAGATCCCAGGCTGGAAGCGGTAGATCATCCATTTTTACATAGTTATTCTTCTTCGATTCCGTTCTATAAATAGCTCCATTTTCTTTGAGATAGAGATCCGGAATATCGATCAGAGGGCGACTGTTTTTTACCCTTTCCAGAATTTCCAGAAGAACTCCCTCGCCTTCGTGAATTACGGCAATGTCAAAATCCGTATAACGGGCCATGGTTTCCTTCCCCATGGAGGAAATATGGGGACCACCGACAAGGATCACCACTCCTGGCAATGCTTTCTTAATCCCTGATGCAATCATTGCCGCATTGGTCACACCTACCGTGAAAAGGGTTATTCCGACAAATCCGGGATTTAATTCAACTACACGGGATATTACATCGTCCGTGTGCAAACCCTCCAGATCACCCTCTATGATTGAGGGTTGATAGCCCCCCTGGCGTGCAACCGCTGCAAGATAAAGCAACCCCATGGAAGGTGAGCGGTTCGTAATATGATGCACAAAATCATATCCAGGCGCAACTCTTTCATATGGTGGATTTACGAATACGATTTTATCGATATTGGGCATAAACACCTATACCCGTTTGATTCTTTTAGATGGCATATGAAGTCAACAAGTAATCACACGCCTTTCACGCACAACCATCTCGCACGCTGGCAGAGAGGGAAAAAAGTTGACCCGATCTCAGGAAAAAAAACTCTGTATCTCAATACGTAGCTGAATAATGGTTGCAATGTCTTTTAATAAATTTAATTTTCATATTTCATCACCAAAAAAAATTGAAGCTTAATGCTTGTGTATTTCGGAAAGAGCGTTGGAATGGAAAAATAAAAAGGAAATGGGGAGTCGATTCTGGTTGCTTCTTGTTACCAGAATCAGCATGTTTCTTGGGCGCGCCCCCGTAAGGGCGATTCTGGTTCCAGTTACCTGCTATTACATTCTGGTCGCACGTGAATCCCGAAAAGCAATTTCCCGATATCTCGCCGAAGCCCTGGGTAGAAAACCCGAGTTTCGTGATATCTTCAAACTATTCTACAGCTTCGCCAATACAATCCATGATCGCATCTACTTTCTGACAAAGAACTATCATTCGTTTGATATCACTCTCTCCATTGACTCGCGACTCAATGAATTCAAAGCAAAAAAAACTGGCATTATACTCATAGGATCCCATCATGGTAGCTTTGAAATATTGCGTACGATAGGCCTCACGGTTAGAAGCAGTCCGGTGAATATCATGATGTATCGCGGACAGCATCAGGTGATCATGGAGATTCTCTCCAGCATATCCAATTCCAACAAAGCCAACATACTCTATATTGGCGAACCTGACGATATTCTGAAAGCTCGAAATTGTGTGGCGAAAGGCGAAGTAATTGGAATTCTGGGCGATAGAGTCTTCTATCAGGGCAAATCGGTGCAGTGTGATTTTTTTGGGAAGAAAGCGGAGTTCCCCACAGGGCCGATGATGCTTGCCTCTCTGTTGAAGACGCCTGTTTTTACGTTCTCCGGACTTTATCTGGGAAAAAATAGGTATCACATACAGGTGGATTTTCTGACCGATCAGGTAAATTCTGGCAAGGATCGAAAGACACGAACGGAAGAAGTGGAAGGCTATGTTCAACAATATGCAGCAACGCTTGAAAAATATTGCAGAATGGCCCCCTACAACTGGTTCAATTTCTATGACTTCTGGAGAACTAAATGAATTCTAGCTTCAAGAGTATCATGGGACATTCCAGAAAAAAAGGCCAGGGATTCCGACTTCAGCGGAGGTATTCGCGACTTTCAGTCATACTGACTTCGACTTTTGCTACTCTCGCTCTTCCTTTATTGTTCACGCCGATATTCGGGGGACAGGAATGGACTCTCGAAAAGCTCATGAACGAAATGAGCACTTCCCATGAATCAAATGTTCATTTTATTGAAAAGAAATATAACAAATTATTGACCCGGCCGATCATCCAGCACGGGACGCTTCGCTACGAGCGCGGGAAGTTGATGGAAAAAACCATCACCAAACCCGTATTCGAAAAGTACCTGATTGAAGGAAACACCGTTACCATCGAGCAACCGGCGCAGGGAATCAACAAAAAGTTCGTATTGAGCCAGAATCCGGTGATGCTCGCTTTTGTGGAAAGTCTGCGATCCACTCTTGATGGAAATTTAAAATCATTGAAAAGTTATTATAATATTGGACTGCAGGGTAATTCCAGCCTCTGGACCATGCGGCTTTTGCCCATCCATCCGGCCATGGAACGAGTCATTGAGAACATACTGATCAAGGGCACAAAGAACCGTATATTGAGCATTGAGATTGTACAGTATAATGGGATTCGAAGTGTGATGACCATCCAGCGGTAGATCAACAAAATGGGCAAATGGAAAGCGTATCGTTGGACAGCGGTCTGGGCAATTGCCGCAGGAACTTTGATGTTCTATGCTGCCACACGGCTTCATATAAAAAACGATCTCACAGGATTTCTACCTGCCACAGCCAATGAAAAAATAGAAATCTTGATGGACCAGCTTCAACACGGTGTCGCCTCCAGAATCATCATGATTGTAATCCGTGGCGAAGATCCCCGTGAACTTGCCTTGCTCTCCTCTTCTCTCACAGAAAAAATATCGGGAGATAAACGATTTGTCTATGCGAAAAATGGAGAAGAGCGTTATCTCTCCAATGACCGCGACTTTCTCATGAAATTTCGCTATCATCTCAGTGATGGGTATGTTTCCAGCAATTTCTCCTGGCACTACCTCCGCGAAGGATTGAAACGCGGCCTGTATATACTCTCCACACCCCTGGGTTATCTCTATCAGGACATCCTTCCTTCAGATCCATCGGGAGAGTTGCTAAAAATCTTAAACAGCGAGAATGTCACCTCAGGCCCTCGAATTCAAAATGGCGTCTGGTTTACCCATGATGGCCAGGAGGCGCTGATCATTGCCGAGACCAGTGCCGGTGGATTTGATCCTGTTGTTCAGGAATCCAACCTGAATGCCATCAAAAAAGACTTCGCAGACCTGCAGCCTTCTTCCGGTACGGAACTCATTCTTACAGGCCCTGGCTCTTTTTCAGTGGAATCGAAAAACTTGATAGAGCATGACTCCATCAGGCTTGCGATATTCTCCACAATCATGGTCATTGCTGTGCTCTTCTATGCATACCGATCGCCATTTGCCGTTGGAATAGGTGTATTACCTGTTATCACCGGTCTATTAGCAGGAATTGCAGCAGTGAACTTTTTCATGGGCACTGTTCATGGGATTACCCTTGCTTTTGGAGCCACTATAATGGGCGAGGCAGTGGATTACCCCGGATATCTCCTCTCCGGTACAAGGCGAAGCGAAAGTCTTCATGATTCTGTTCGGCGAATCTGGCCAACGCTACGTCTTGCCGTCCTGACCACGCTCTTTTCCAGCATCAGTATGCTTTTTTCCAGTTTCCAGGGACTCCAGCAGCTAGGAATCCTGACCATGGCAGGTTTGATTGCTGCCGGACTCACAACCAGGCTGGTGTTGCCGGAACTGGTTTCTCCGGGAGCCACCCGCTCTAAAATCGAATCCGTTTTCATAGATTGGCCTGCTCTCCTGCGTAAGTTTAAGCCTTTGAAACCGATTCTGTTGCTTCTCACTCTCGGGGCGCTCTCTTCTTTAGCCTATCGCCATGATAGCCTCTGGGATAACGACCTATCGAACATGAGTCCGATCTCACGAGAGAGCCGCCTTCTGGATCAACGAATTAGAAAGGAGCTGGGCGCACCGGAGCTTCAAACCATACTCCTGATTAAAGGAGAAAGCGAAGAGGAGGCGCTGCAGAAAACCGAAGGGTTTCTCGCAACACTGGAGGATTGGAAAAGTGCGGGAAAGGTCGCAAGTTACCTTTCAGTAGCCCGCTACTTCCCCTCACGGGCCACGCAGAAGCGGCGCTGGCAATCTATTCCGCCGGTTGATCAAATGCGCACCTCACTGGGCCGCGCCCTGGCAGGTCTTCCCTTTCAGCCAGGGGTTTTTGAGCCTTTTTTGAAAGATATAGCAAGGTATAAGAAAAACCCATACCATTTAACGCGTCTTGACATGAAGGGTACGGCTTTTGGCAGCAAAGCGGACGCCATGCTCTATTCGAGCAATGGACATTTCTATTCCATAATAACCCTCAATGGAATCAAAAACGAAGGCGCGCTTTTGGAGGAGCTGAAGGAGAGCCATCGCCCGGATATCATTTTGCTGAATCTAAAAAAAGAGTCCACCAGCATGCTCTCCACCTATCGGAATGAATCTCTGAGGCTCTCCGCTCTGGGTCTCGTGGGTATTTTGCTTGTCTTGATCTATGGACTCAAATCCCTCAAAGAGGCTCTGTTCGTTCTCTTTCCCGTGACCGTTTCGGCACTTCTCACCGCCGCACTGCTCTCCCTCTCTTCG
>JBNLFC010000187.1:0-7372 GCA_050305335.1 Leptospirales bacterium | reverse complement strand
ATCAAAGAACTCAAATTTGACGAGATTGAGTAATGGTCCCATCGGAAGACGAGAATCAAATATCCCTCTTACGTTCCAGCATTGACTTGAAAGATCGGGAGATCATCAAGCTTGTTATGGAGCGAGCCATGCTGGTCAGGGAAATCGGAGAGCGGAAGCGTTCCGGTTCCACGCCCATATACCGTCCCGATCGGGAAAAGGCGGTCTACGAAAACGTAATCCAGGAAGCACATAAGCTTTTCGGTGAATCTCTTCCTTTCCCGGAAAAGGTTATACGTTCCATATACAGGGAAATTATGTCCGGCTCTATTGCAGTAGAAGGCGGGCCGGGAGTTGCATATCTGGGACCCGCGGCATCTTTTTCTCATATGGCTGTGAGGCATCGTTTTGGTGCTTCGGTTCGTGCGGTCCCCCGGGAGAGCATCGACGATGTATTTCGGGCAGCAGAGTCTGCCCGTGAGGTGAAGTATGGCGTCGTACCGGTGGAAAACTCTACCGAAGGTTCCGTGGGTCAGACTCTTGACCAACTTATGACCTCCGATTTGAAAATCTATGCAGAACATTATGAAAAAATCAGCCAGAACCTGTTGACCCCTGCTCCCACTGAGCTATCCCGAATACGCAAAGTCTATACTAAACCCATAGCCCGGGAGCAATGTCGTAACTGGATTCAACAAAATTTACGGATTTCTGATGTAGAATTCATCGATACTCCCAGTACAACCGCCGCAGCAAGGCTGGTGGCCGAATCGGGTGGTGACGTAGCGGCCATCTCCAGCGAACTTGCGGCGGATACATACAAACTTCATATTCAATGCAGGGATATACAGGACCAGGCTAATAATGTGACCAGATTTCTGGTGATCGGTAACGAGACCTGCGGGCCCACCGGGGATGATAAGTCGTCCATTATTTGTACAGTGCATGATAGACCCGGATCACTCTTTGATTTGCTGAAGCCCTTTTATGAAAATGGCGTTAATATGACGCACATTGAGTCCAGGTCATCCAGACGTTACTATGGCGATTATAATTTTTACATAGATTTTCTCGGTCATAGCAAAGACGAGGCAATCTCGGCGATTCTGGATCAATTGAGGGAACGAACCACCTTTTTGAAACTGCTCGGCTCCTATCCACGGATGGATCCGCCATGACGACATCGACTTCCTTTCAGCAACGGATGGGGGATTCGACCATTCCTTTTCGTTCTGTGCTGGTTTACGGCATGGGGATGATGGGTGCTTCCTTTGCACTGGCGCTGCGTGGTTCTGGAGCCTTCCATGGTAGGTTGACCGGTATCGTGCGAAGTGAAAAAAGCGCTTCCTTCATTATGCAACATGGCATGGCTGACAATGTGGTGATACAGGAAGATCTCTCTCAGGCGAAGAACTTTCCATGCAGTGATTATGATCTGATAGTGCTGGGGATTCCTATTCAGTCCATCGTTAACCTTTTTTCTTTGCTGCCACCATGTGATACACTCATTACTGACATTTCCTCGACGAGGCGTGATGTTCACGAAGCTGCGAGACAGCGGCCAGATTTAAGATTTGTGGGATCCCACCCGATGTGCGGCTCCGAAGACTCCGGACCTTCAGCTGCCAGAGCAGACCTCTTCCATAACAGACTCTGCATAATAACAACCAGCCATGCAGATGAAGCCCCCGGTACCCAATCTGACGTGAAAGCGATTCTTTCTCTCTGGAAATCCATAGGTATGAAAACTTTTACCATGGACCCGGAAGACCATGATCATGTACTGGCATACTTGAGTCACGCTCCGCATATTCTTGCTGCCCTCATTGCTACGTGGGCGGATAACGCAGGTGTTGTTCAAAACGCTACCGGCCGTTCCCCCACTCCGATCACCGGAGGGGGGTTCAGGGATATGGTGCGCATCGCAGGATCCAATCCTGAAATGTGGAGTGATATTCTGTTTACGAACACCGATTTTATTGCCGCATCGCTAAAAGATTATCGTGACAGGTTGGACAGGATCCTCAGAGATCTTGAAACAGGAGAACTGGATCGAGCGTGGTGGTTACAATGGTTTCACGATGCGCGGATATCCCGAAATCGCTTGAGCGGATATCCCGAAGACAAATGAGTGAACTATCCGGCTTTTATATCTCCTGATATTTATCAGGATGCACGCAGTCCGGATCCAGTTAAGGCCTCAGTTTTCGGCAGCTTGTTGAAGAATATTAATGAATCATTTCAAGGTCATTTATGGTCTCGAGATGGTCCGTGAGGAATTGTGCTATATGAGTGCAGATAAATACGTCATCGCTATGGATGGACCCGCAGGCTCTGGCAAAAGCAGCGTGGCTCGCATGCTGGCACTTGAGTTGGGCGTTCTTCATGCCGACTCGGGTGCTATGTATCGTCTGGTAACCCTTTCGTTGATGGATCAACTGGGAAAGGGAGCAGATCATCGAGAATTTGGCCAGATGGTGTTTTCATCATCCTTAAAGAACCTGGACGAACTGGGCTGTGATGTTATTTTTGTCGATCAGAGGCAGGAGAATCGTTACAGGGGGGCGGATGTGGGAGATGCTATTCGTTCCCCTGTTGTCACGGAGAGAATACGTTATATTGCCGACAACCCCGGCTATCGTAAGGTTGTGAACGATATGCTTCGTTCTCTGGCCAGTCAGACCTCCCTTGTGGTGGACGGTCGTGATATTGGCACGGAAGTCTTTCCCTATACTCCATTTAAGTTCTATATAGATGCATCCATAGAGGTTCGTGCCCGCAGGAGGCTGGGAGAATTTTTACAAAAGGGTTTTACTCCCCCCGAAATGACTATACTGGAAAGGGAAATCGAAACCAGAGACCAGGAAGACCTCTCCAGACCTGTAGGAGCCCTGCGCCGGGCTGACGACGCGATTTATATTGACACTTCGGAACTGAGTTTGAATGATGTCTTAACCAGGTTAATGAGCTATCTACAGATGCAATTTTAAACAAGCATCCTCCTATGATTGCCTTACACTTTATCTGGAATAATCCCGGTTAATACGCGTGATGAGTTCTATGACGATTGAACAGAAGCCCAGAAATCCCTTTGATCTTGATCGAGAAGAGATCGACTCCATGGACCGGGTCATGGAGGAGTTTGATGCTGATCACTCCTCCGCGCAGAATGAATTCAATAAAGGCGATTTGATCCAGGCCACGGTCGTGGATTTCGATGATCGCGAAGTCTTCCTTGATCTTGGCGGAAAACAGGAGGGGCGATGCCTTCGTTCCGAATTTGACGAAACTCCGGAGCGTGGTGGCAGCATCCCGGTTATCGTAATACGTGAGGGAGACGATGGTTATGTGCGCCTTTCTAGACGGGAGGCTGAGCGCGCCATTGCATGGGATGATTTGAAGGAAGCCTTTACCGAAGGAGCTCAGTTGAGCGGCCAGGTGTTGAAGCAAGTCAATCATGGTTTTATAGTAACCTACAGCGGAGTGTCGCTCTTTCTGCCTCAGTCTCAAGTGGGCGGTGGGAAGCGCGCCAAGGGTGGTGTGGCTGCGGGTGCGCAGATCGAATTCAAAATACTTGATCTAAAAGAGAAGCATCGTTCTGCGGTGATCTCCCATCGTAAGGTTGTTGAGGAGATGAATGTCTCCCGTTGGAATGAGCTTTGCGAGCACCATCATGAAGGGGACGTGGTAGAAGGCACGGTGGTCAAAAAAGTCTCTTTTGGAGTTTTTCTTGATGTGCATGGTGTGGAAGGTCTTCTCCATCAATCTGATATTAGCTGGAAGAAATATTCTCCTTTTAAAGATCGATTCAAGATAGGCGATATTGTGGCGGTAAAAATCATAGCCATGGATCGTGACAACAACAGGCTTTCTCTGGGGCTCAAGCAAATGGCCGAAGACCCATGGGAATGGGCAAAGCGCGAATTGAATCAGGGTGACATTGTTCGTGGCACCGTAACAAATATAACAGATTACGGAGCATTTTTAGAGCTACTGGAAGGTCTGGAAGGGTTGATTCATGTCAGCGAGTTGACCTGGTCTAAAAGGGTGAAACACCCACGCAAATATCTTAACATAGGTGATGAAGTGGAGGCCCAGGTTCTCTCGGTTGATTTTGAAAACCGACGAATTGCACTGGGTGTGAAGCAGCTATCGCAGGATCCCTGGGATCGTTTACCCGAGGAAGTGCATTCCGGTGACGTTCGGGAGGGAACAATAACTTCTATTACCAAGTTTGGCGCGTTTGTAAAGGTGCTGGACGAAATCGAAGGTTTGATTCACTTCAATGATTTTTCCTGGGACGATCGTGCGGATCGCAAGATGCTGAAAAAGGGCGATAATGTTAGTTACAAAGTCCTGGAAGTTGATCATAAAAACAGAAGGATTTCCTGCGGTATTAAGCAGTTAACCGAAAGTCCTTATGAGATCCTTCGTAAGAAATACAAAAAGGGCGATGCCATCGATTGCAAGGTTACCGGAATTACAAATTTCGGTGTTTTTGTGGATGTGGGCGATGGATTTGAGGGGTTGATTCATATCTCTCGTGTGCCCATGAGCGAAGGGCAGAAGCTGGAAGAACTCTACAAAGTAGGCGATCCAATTCGTGCGATTCTGTTGAACATTGATCCAGCTGAAAAGAAGATTGCTCTCTCTGTAAAAGCATACGAGAAAAAACAAAATCAAGATATTATTGATCGTTACATTAAGAAAGATGAATCTCCTTCCACGTCGAGCCTGGGTGAGATGCTGAAGAAGATCGATCGATCTTGAGAGTCTCGCACAGGGGAATTTCATGGGGGCCATATCGCGTCAGTCCAGAAATCGAAAAAGTCGTGAAGCTGAGTCCATTGTCCAGGTGGTAAACCCTCTGCGGGATATGCAGGGGCACCCGGTGGAGCTCTGGATTGCGAACACTGCGTATCGTATCCGCTCCAATATGAAGCTTTTCCTTTCAACGCTCTTTCTGATCGTTTTTGCCATGGGAGGAGTGGTGGCGCTTCTTACCTACCGGAGCATTCAGTCCCGCAAATCTGTTGAAGCTTTTGAAACATTAATGAAAAATCCTGTCATGTCAGCCGGAAAGATAGGTTCTGAGCGAGCTGTACAAAAGCTGGATGAATATATGGCCACCTATGGCGATGTTCAATCGACGAATCGCGCCAATCTAAAGAAAATTGAGCTGCTGCTGGCGGAAAAAAAATATGGCGATGCCGGAGCTGCGGCAGGGCTGATTGCGACCGGAGTAAATGACAACTATTTGAAAGCCTATTTTTCCCTGCGTGCCGCAGGCTACTATGAGATGGACAAAAATTTCGCAAAGGCTCTTGTCTATTATGAACAGGCGGACGGCATAGTAAAAGAGGAAAATATGATCAAGGCACTTTCCCTTTTTGGGAGAGGTCGCGCTCTTTTTGCTATGGGAAAAAAGGAAGAGGGTAGATCTATTATATCAAAATTCATGGAAATGAAGGATCTATCCGGCGGTGAGGAGCTGAAATTGCAGGCGGCGGCATACCTGATTCGTGCATCTCATGAAAATCCGAATGCTCAGACGAAGCTCCCCGCCACTCCTGCCGGTGTGAAGTAACTATGAATCCCTTTACCATTGCTCTTCCCTCTGGTAGACTGGGTGAAGAGTCTGTGGAGTTTTTCCGGGCCAGTAAATTCGCAGAGTTTCATATCCCCGCAGGATCCAGAGAACTGAGCTTTTCCGATGCATCCGGGAAATACAGAATTCTTCTTGTCCGCAACCAGGATGTGCCCACCTACGTAGTGGGGGGCGGGGCAGACGTTGGCATTACCGGGCGTGATGTGATGGCGGAACGTGGATATGACCTGACTGTTCCCCTGGAACTGAACTTCGGTGCCTGTCGGCTCTCGGTGGCCGCTGTAGCAAAAGATACCGAAACTCTGTTTTCAAAACCGCATCTTCGAGTAGCAACCAAATACCCGCAGTTGGCCATGGACTATTTTTATGGCCGCGGAGTCAGTTGTGAAATTATCAAGCTATATGGATCTATAGAAATTGCACCGATCATGGGTCTGGCAGATTGTATTGTGGATCTGGTAAGTACGGGCAACACTTTGAAAGCCAATGGGCTCCGGGAAATGGAAGTAATACTCAAATCATCCGCTGTGCTGGTTGCCAATCGAGCGGCCTATGCTCTGCGAACAGGTGAAATGAGTTTATTGATTCAGCGTTTTCAATCGTATCTGGCAGGACACTCTGCGGGGTAGAAGCCCGCCGCCGAGCAGGATTACTCTCTATTTTCATCATTTCATTGACCAGATTGTTGGCGGGACTCTTCTTCTGGTGGTAACGGCTGATCCGCCCCTTCGGAACCAGTCACTTCGCTTTCGTTTTCTTCCGCTTCCTCATGTGTTGGCTCCTCCTGCTGTTGGGGGAGTTCAGTGCCGGGCTCAGAGTATCCTTTTTGCCGTCGCAACTCTTCCAGAAACTTTTTTCTGGTAGGTTCGTCCAGAGAACGATAGAACGGATATTTTTTCAGCTCTTTGAGTGCTGGGTCATAGGGCCCATCATCGCCCATGAAATCGAGCGTAGTCCAGCCCAGCAGAAAATCCAGCAGTTCCCCCGGATTCAAGCCTATGCGTAACCCGAAATAAAGTCCTATGCTGAGCTGAATGTCAGTGTAGTATGATAGGGGAGCCAGAAAATCTGAAGAACCTTCGGAGTTTTTTTTGTTACCTTTCAGTAAGTTTCTTCTTTTTTGAAGATCCCCTTGTGTGCCGAAAGGTGACCGGGCATGGTAGAGTTTACCTCTCCATTGTCGTGGGGATGGTATGATGGAAGCCGGCCCATTTTTTTTCGTTTTGGAAGAGCTTTTCAAATTAAATTCAATGGGAGTCTCCTGAATATAATCCGCACCGATCAGTAAAAGAGCAAAAGCTGCCTCATAGTAATCACTGATTTCCCCTCCCCGCAATCCAAGCACCGACCCTGCGGGACTCTCATATTGAAGGCCGACTTTCACGGGGCCTGCCCTGAGTGAGGCTCCATACGATTGTGTGCGTACCTGCAAGGTGAAGATGTCTGCAAAATCTCTGGAGCGATTTTTCATGTAGATACTGGAGCAGGATAGTGGGAAAAAAACCAGTGCTAGAATGACCAGAATCAAGGGACGGCGATTTCTTCCGGGGAACGACACGCTATTGACTTCCAGTGAGCCCGCTTCAGGAGAAAAAAACATAAAGGTAAGTCCATCAGCTGGCATCGAAGCCCTGGGGCCAGCAGTTTTTGCACCCCTTGATGGTCAGTTTTTTGCTATCCTGCCTGGGGTCCGATGTGGCCATAATGGATTCGTCCTGAGGCAGAGCTGTTTTACAGACCGGACAACGTCGCTTATTTTTTGCGAGAAGTCCCATGCAATGGGGA
>JBNLFC010000186.1:0-7390 GCA_050305335.1 Leptospirales bacterium | reverse complement strand
AGTTCTTTGATATCCTCCAGGGGGGGTAAATCGGCAAGTGAATTCATACCAAAGCGAGTGAGAAAATTACGGGTAGTCACGTATAAAGTAGGGCGACCGGGAACTGGTTTATATCCCTGAGGTTTGATCAACTTCTTAGAAAGGAGTGTAGCTACCATAGGACGAGAACCAGATCCGCGAATCTCGTCAATCTCAGGCAGTGTGATGGGTTGACGATAAGATATGATTGCCAGCACCTCGAGTGTGGAACGGGATAATTTCTCTCTCTTTTGCTCCTTAAATATTGACCTCAGACTCGGGGAGTATTTTTCAGAAGTGATAAACTGATAGCCACCGGATATCTCTTTCAATTGAATACCGCCGTCCCTCTCTGCATAATCATCCACCAGAGAGTCTACGATGATTCGTGCATTGATGCGATCCAGCTCACAACGGCGGGCCAGCATGTTGAGAGTCTGGGGGTCTGTAGAGACAAAGAGAATCGCCTCCACAAAGCCACGGTAGTGGTCCATCTCTTCCCGGCTCAACTCTCTATGGACCGGGAGCCCTGCATCTTTAGCATCAGTTACAGGAATCTCAAGAAACTCTGGATCAATGGCCGACAGAGTGGAAGGATCTTCCGGGGCAAGTTCACTTCCCGGTGAAAGATTTTCCATTTCACTGAGAGTCCGCAGTTCCTCCCCATCCTCCACTGTTTTTGATTCTAAAGTTTCGATCTCTTCTGTTCTCTTCTTACCCATATGGATTCCCTTTTTCTATCACTCCACTTTGTCCGATCAGCTCCAGAGGAAATTCCAGCTGATCTTACAATCGGACCACCCTCCCCCCTGAATGGAGACATGGATGGGATTTTTTATAACACGCATTTTCCCACCGACCATCTTCCCGCAGACTCTTTCACCGGAAAAACCTTTTTATGTCGCATCCGATCGTTGAGAAAAATTGCTCTCCGGATGTGGGCAAGCAATTTATCTTACAGAAGCGCTCTTTTTGAGAATTTCAATATCTCCATAAATCTTATGCTGACGCACAAGGATTTCGCTGAGCTTCACCAGTTCCAGAATAGCCAGAAATGAGACCACCAGATCCGCGCGATTCACCTGATCGGGATTTTCAAATAGATCAAAAAAGGAGAAGGCAACGGCGTCCATAAGGAGGTGCCGTATCTCCTCCATCTTTTCTTCCACAGAGTGAATTTCCAGTGAAATTTCATACCCGGTTTCATCCGATTCTTCTTCTCCTTTCAATCGATGGAGCATGTCGGAATAGGAGCGGATAAGATCTACCAGATCCAGCTCCAGATACTCTTCCTCAGGCTCCTCGTCGGATGGAGTGATTTCGAAAGGAGTTGTGCGGATGAACATTCCAGAGGCTATGTCGTCTACCTCTCCAAGGTTCTGAGCAGCCATCTGAAATCGACGATATTCAATCAACTGCTGGACCAGTTCAGGGGGCAATCCCGGTTCCCCATCGCCATCTTCGAAGCCCGGATCGGGGAGAAGAGCTTTGCTTTTATAAAAGAGAAGACGGGCCGCCATAACTACGAAAGGAGAAGCTAGCTCCACCTTTAACTCCTCGGCCCTCCGAAGGAAATCAATGAAGTCTTCGGTTATTTTTCGCAAAGAAACATCAAATATATCGACTCGATAGGATTCAATCAAGCGCCAGAGCAGAGAGAGGGGACCCTCTTCCCGCTCTCCCTCTCCATTCATCCATTGAACAAAAAAACCCGGAATTTCGTTGGTAATATCTTCGTTCTGGGGTGTTGCGAGTGGACTCGCTACCTCTTCATTCCCGGTAGTTGACACGTTAATGCTGCTTCTTTAAACTTTCAGCCCAATGCTTTCTGGGCCGCCTGCTGTAGCCGTTCGGGAGGAAAGGGTTTTACCACAAAATCCTTCACACCCATTTTAATGGCACGGGCAAGAAGATCCTCCTGTCCCAGCGCTGTCACCATAATGATCTTTGCAGCTGAATCCATCTTAAGAATATCGGACGCTGCCTCAAGCCCGTCTTTTTCACGCATGGTGATATCCATGGTCACCAGTTCTGGCTTGAGATTTCGGTACATCTCAACCGCCTGGTTTCCGTTTTCAGCCTCCCCGACAATCTGATGTCCGGCGGAAGTGAGCGCGTCCTTCACAAGTGTTCTCATGAATTTCGCATCATCTACAATCAGTACTCTGGCCATTTTGACTCCGCAATCCCGTCCTACGTTAATTCGATGAACATAATGATTTCAATCTACTATTTTCACATTAATCCCAGGTATCTATACATACGCACCACCATTCCCCCGACCTGGAATGGCTCCTGTGATGTCTGCTCGCCGTCCAATGTACACTACTCTTTCTTTTTTTCAAGCATTTAGTCGACCGATACCGGTATTTCAGGGTATAAAGTGCACTATCCCTATCTCCAGACACCCCGTCAGCCTCAATATCGGTTCCAACCACGTTACCGGTCAACCATTCCACAACGAAAAAAACCATTTAAAGCAGGCGCGATTTCAGCTAGAGAAAGGACCTTTACGACCCCCCCCAGTTCTATCGCCCTTCGATTCATACCAAACACCACACTGCTATCCTCATCCTGTGCGAGAGTATAACCGCCCTCCCCGTAAATATCTTTCATGCCTTGCGCACCGTCCCATCCCATTCCAGTCATAATTATGGCAGCGGCCCGCCCTCCCAGAGCCTCCTTCACACTCTCCAGAGTAGCGTCGATGGAGGGACGATGTGCATGTCGTGGAGGGGCATCACTCAAACGAATGATCAGATTTTCGCCTTCCTTTTTTAATAGCATATGTTTGTTGCCCGGAGCAACGAAAACGCTTCCCGCTATGGCATTCATCCCTTCTTCAGCCTCTACAATGCGCAAAGGACAAATCTGATCCAGCCTTTCAGCAAAAGCCCGGGTAAAAAACGGAGGCATATGCTGCACCACAAGGATCGGCACGGGAAAATCACTGCATATCGAACGAAAAACCTGTTGCAATGCCTGTGGCCCGCCAGTAGAACTCCCGATCACAAGTATGCGATAGTCGGTCATATCATAACGCTTTTTATCGGGTGCAACGTGAAGCGGCTTCGGGTTCAGATCCACCAGATCCCGAATGGTTTCCATAAGTCCCATAACGCGTGCAAGAAGAAGACCTTCGATATCCTGCAAAGTCAAATCGGAACCTGCGGCTGGCTTTGGAACAAAATCCAGTGCCCCCAGTTCCAGCGCCTCAAAAGTGGTGGAAGCGCCATGTCTGGTCAGCACAGAAAGCATAAGAATGGCCGGATGTATTTTTCGCCTCTTCAGCTCTTTTAAGAGTGTGATGCCATCCATTTCCGGCATCTCCACATCGAGAATGACCAGATCTGGCCGAAGACGCATAATGCGCTCCAGGGCGACACGACCGTTCTCCGCGTCGTCCAGAAAAACGAGATCTTCGCCCACTCCCCTGAGCATATCTCTTACCGCGCGACGAACCAGGCGGGAATCGTCGACGATTAACGTCTTAATCTTTAAGCCCATCAGATCTTCTGAACAACCTGTTTCAATGTGGGACGCGAAGGCAGCAAAAAGACCCTGCCCAGAAGTTCCATGTCCTCCCGGAAAAAGTCGGCGCTGATATAAATGGCCTTCATTCCAGGCGATGCAATCTCTTTCTTCTGTAGCCGTTTGATATACCCGTCTACGTTGCCCGCAAAGTATTCGGGAACCGACGGATGCAAGCTCAGTCCGGTTTTATTTGCCAGAGCATTCAGGATACTGGATCCCACGATGTTGGTCAATTCGGCCAGCACTGATTGGATCTCTTCATCGGGTAATTTATCGGCTGGCGCTCCTGGCAGTGAGCGGCCCATTAGATCCGCAGCCGCCTTTCTCCCCCCCGCATCATCAAAGACAAGGGTAATCAGTGCATGAAAGTCACCCTGGGTATTCAGCTCTACTGCAATGATATTGTCCCCGGGAATATATTCGTTGAGGCTCTGCACAGGAATGGTTTTGAATTCCGGCACAGATACTTCTACCGAAACACCAAGAAGCTGAGAGAGAACAAAACCAGCGTTAATCATTCCCGTGTTGATGATTGAATAAAGGCGAGAATACTCCTCATCGGTAATCTGTTCTTCAGGAGTGTCGCCACCTTCTCCCTTTTGCAATGACTCACTGGAGTGAGACTCGGCCTCCTGGGTATTGAGAATGCTTCGAGCACGGGCGATCCGTTCCAGCCTCTCACGCTCAAAATCGTTCATCACCTCTTTTACCCGATCATTGCTTCCGTTATCCAGACTGTTGGCTTCTTTTGCAATAGTCACAACGGAAACATTTTCACTTCGGGGTGGCTCAGGGGGTGGAGTCACAGCTGCCCCCTTATCACTATCCGGCCGCTCCAGAACTGCTGTGAATGAAGAGGCTGTTCTTTCCCCGGTATCCGTTGAAGCCGCCACGCGAGAAGCCACGGTGGAAGAACGGTTTGTAAGAAGACTTTTTCCGTTGCCGGAGATCGCAGCAGGGACCACGTCCCTCTCTTTTTCCTCTTCTTTCTCTTTTTTCCTGGAAACTCCCTGGACGCGCTGACGTCGACCCGCTCCCGAGAGAGCCGCAACCTGCTCGTTGTATTTACGGTTCGCCTGCAAAATATCTCCCAGCATTTGACCGGGCAACCTTCGCATGTTGTCATCACCTTGAGAAAGATCCAGCAGCCCCTGAACATCCAGTACCATTACTATGGAACCATCGCCCATCAAACAGGCACCGATGAGGCCTTTCACAGATCGAAAATTTTGCTCCAGAGACTTGATCACAATCTCCTGCTTTCCTACCATCATATCCACTATGAAGCCAATTTTACGATTCCCTACATTGGCAACCACCACCGGGAACTCTTCTTCCTGCGGAGACGCTTCCACTGGAAATCCCATCAATTGGTTCAGATGGAAAACAGGCAAAATATCTCCACGCAAATTGATGATATCTTTGCCTTGCAATGTAGTGATATCGTCGCGATTGACTTTGATGGTCTCTACCACATCGGATAAAGGGAATGCATAATCCTCCCGGTCGATTCTCACCAGAATTGCTGAAATAATGGCAAGAGTCAGAGGGAATGAAAGAATGAAGGAACAACCCACTTCCGGATCATTTTGAATCTGAATGTTTCCTTTGAACTCCTGAACCATTCGCTTGACCACATTCATGCCCACACCACGACCGCTTACGTCGGTAACTGTGGAGGCAGTGGAAAAACCAGGCTGAAATATCAGGTTAAAAATTTCTTCATCCGCTATTTGCGCATCTTCGGGTATGATCCCCCGTTCCACGGCGCGATCATGAATCCTGTCCCTGTTCAGACCACGTCCATCATCGCGAATTTCCACATAGATATTATTTCCGCTCTGATAAGCATTCAAAAGCAAACGAGCTCGACGATCCTTCCCTTTAACCATCCTCTCTTCGGGAGGTTCAATGCCATGGTCGAGAGAATTCCGGATCAGGTGAAGCAACGGATCATTCAAAGCATCGATGATATTCTTATCCAGTTCCGTATCTTCGCCCTGAAACTCCAGATCCACTTCTTTACCCAGCTCCAGAGAAAGGTCCCGCACAGGCCGGGTGAACCGCTGGAATACCAGCTCAACAGGTATCATACGGGTTTTCATTATACCGGACTGTAGATCCCGGGCAATACGTGCAGCTTGATCGATCTTGGTTTTCAGTTCCGCAAGCAGGGGATTATCGCCGAACTCCTCATGCATGTCGTCGTAAATTTTCGCAAGTCCGGAGTTGGTAATCACCAGCTCACCCACGCTGTTCAGCAGGTAGTCGATCTTTTCAGAACTTACCTTAATGTTTTTCGTTTTTACATGAGTTTCATCAGCAGCGGATGCGTCTTTCACGGCCGATCTTCTGGCTGACCCGGCCGTCACCTGATGGCCGGCACCATTGCGTTCCACCAGATGAACTTCTTCCACGCTGTCTACCTGACAGATGTTCAAAAGTTCGTCTCTGCTTTTATCACCAATGAAGATGAACCTCAACGTCTGGAACACCGTATCACTTTCCAGATCGCCTTCGAATGGAATGGAACGAAAAAGATTTCCATGTTTCTTGAGATTCAATACAAGAAGCAGAAGCCTCATATTTTTCATAGGGGCTTCCGAATCCAGTATCACCACTCCGTCGAACACTGTCTTTCCCGCAGCGGCTTTTGCCAGTTGCGCCTCTTCAGCAGCATTCAATACAATATGCGCGACATCCATGGACGTTCTGGATGGCTCCACTACAGCTGGAAATGTAGGAGTTGTACTGCTTGTTTCTGTCAGTGGATCAGAAGGAGTGACAGGCTGAGGACGGGGAGTGGCTACGCCTTTGCTTTTTGCTTTTCCAGCGTCTTTGCCTGATCCTCCATGGGTTCTGGAGTAGTGATCCAGAGACTGTATAAGATCTTCGAAAGTGTCTTCGGGGATTTTTCCTTCAGACACTTGAGCCACCGCAACTTTAATGCGGTCAAGGCACTGGAAAAAAACATTCACAAGGTCTGTGGCGACAGTTACCTTCTCATCCTTCACCTCTTGCAGGAGGTCTTCCATGCGATGAGCAAGATCCGACAGATGTTCCAGCCCGACAAAAGCAGCGGAAGATTTGAGGGTATGTGCCGTGCGAAAAATTTCATTGATGATTTCTGGATCGTAACCATCCCGTTCGAGAATGAGAAGATTCTGATTCAGCTCCTCAATCTGTTCGCTGGCCTCATCCAGAAATAAATCTGTGTATCGATCAAAACTCTCCGACATTTCACCCCGCCTTATATCGCAATGCGCGCCGGATCATGGTAGAGCACTTCCAGATTCAGGATCAAAAAGAGGCGCGTATCAGAACGGCCCACTCCCCTGACATATTGTCTGGACAGACCCCTCACCTCGGTCCCTTCAATTTCATCTGCAGCAATTCTTGCCACCTCCACCACACGATCCACCAGAAGTCCCATGAACTTGCCCTGGAAGGCACAAACTACAATGCGTGTGGTCGGAGTGATATCCGAATAACGATTTTGAAACTTTTTGTTTACATCAATAACAGGAATAATATTTCCACGAAGATTGATCACACCCAGAACATCCGATTCCACGTTCGGGAGTCGTGTAACGGTAACTGGTTTTAGGATTTCATGAGTTTCTATTATGTTGATTCCGAAAAACCCGTTTCCGGCCTGAAAGACCAGAAACTGTAGTCGCTCCACCGTAGATTTCTCTTCTTCCAGCCGTTCCAGTCGACGGAGGGTAAGCCCGGTTACGATGGAGTCGTTGCCATCTTCTCTTTTCTTACTGAAACTATGCAATGCGCTTCTCCATGTTGCGATGTTGAGATCGGGAATGAGATTTTACAACAAATT
>JBNLFC010000185.1:0-7391 GCA_050305335.1 Leptospirales bacterium | reverse complement strand
AAGATTTCGCCTTCTGCAGAAGGGGCGTGGCGCATGGAGAGGCGAAAATCCCCACGATGATCTCTACATCCATGGGATGTCCATCGTTCAGCAGAGACGTTATCATGTATTGAAAGGAGATTTGATCCACTACTCTTTTCTGGATCTTTCCGACCAGATTCAGACTATTAATAAGTTTTCCAGTATCATAGCCTTCAATAGAGCAGGCCGCCGGGACGGTGGAATCCTGTGGAGAATGCTTATCAAGCCGCCTGTGAAATTTCTGGAGATCTATCTGATACGCGGCGGTTTTCTGGACGGCGCTGCAGGCTTTATCATTGCCGTTTCCAGTGCCTTCTCTACGTTCTTGCGATGGGCCAAACTCTACGAAATGCGAGCGCGAGGTCTGGATCGCCCCTCCAATGTGAGAAGTGATTATCAAAAGCAGAGATAAACATGGAAGAGAAAGAGAGAGCATTTAGAGTAAGACTGATTCGAGCACCTGAGGAGCCTTTTGCCCTTTCCATTGCGACCGCCCGTAGTTGTTACTCCAGCATAGGAATTCTCCTGCCAGAAGATATGTTCAAAGATGAGAGGGCTGGCCAGATCAGCGATAGAGTCGCAAAATCGACAATGGCGGCGGGCCATCTTACAACCCGCCAGCATCCTCACTTCGTATTTGCCATTGAGGGCGTCAGTCGCCATCTGGTCTGGAGTCTGCTCCATTCCCATCCATACTACAATTCAGAGCAGGTGAGTCAGCGTTATGTAGCTGTGAAGGAAGGCGCATACCATACACCACAGTTTGTGGCAGCCGATGGAGCAGCTTTCGGTCGCTCCAGTGTCGACGCAAAAAAGCTGAAACAGATCTACAAAAAGGCTGCCGATGGAGCGGTTACAGCCTATCATCGGTTGACTGAAGCCCTTTTTTCCTCTGCAGCCGAAGAATATTACAGGATTTTTCCTGCAAGGGCACGCAACAAAGAGAAGTGGGACCGGGAGGTAACCAAAAGGGCCATGGAGGCAGCTCGCTACATTCTACCCGTTGCCACTCATACATTTCTCTATCACACTGTGCATGCCTTGACACTCTACCGATATGCCAGGTATCGCCACTGGTTTGACCTCCCCGGCGAAGCAGCGGAGCTAATTGATGCCATGATAGAGAGAGTAGTGGAATATGATCCCAGAATGGCGGTCGAGATTCCTGAACCTGTTTCTCCTGAAGATACACTGGAGTTTCGCATACTGAAAAATCTATCATCCGGTCGGCAACTGGACCGAAACAGAGCCCGGAAATTTGTGAAGAGCTTTGACAATTCCCTCGGAGCTCAGATCTCTCTTCTGGAAGGATATACACAACCGCCTCGCTCACGTAACCGAAATCTGCAGCATGATTCTCCGGAGAAAGAAAGCGGCTCCATGCAATTTGTGGAGGAGGGGCTGAAGGCAGCGTTCGGTATGCCAGACAACAGCACAGGGGAACATAGAACACACGTCGCTTATTTGCTGGATCCGGTGCTGAGTCCCGATTCAGCCTCCACCCTGGGTGACAGAGCCCTCCATCGAGGAGGAAGAGCCCTATCGCTTTTCTCTTTTGTCTTTCGCAAAAAGCTCTCTCATACAGCCGACTCCCAGAACCAGAGACATCGCACAACGCCTGGATTGCGACCTCTTCTTATGACACACTACACAGGAGAGGTGGATGCCGTCATTCCGGCACTTCTGGAAACATCGCCTGCCGCAGGTGCACTTTACAGGGAGGCACTGGAGTCGCTCTTTGCTTCTGTAGAAGAGTTACTGCATTACGGTGGAAGCGAAGAAGAGGCGGTGTATTTGCTTCCCAATGCATTTCCTGTTCGCTACTTTGAATCAGGCGATCTGGGAGGCTACCTGCATCGCTGGAAACATAGGAGCTGCTATACAGCCCAGGAAGAGATTTTTCGCTCTACACTGGAGGAGATCCGTCAGGTGGAGGAGGAGATCCCTTCATTAAAAGGTTATTTCCGACCTCCCTGCGTCGTGCGCAATGCTATTGGGGCTGCGCCCATCTGTCCGGAAGGAGTACGTTTCTGCGGTGTTCAGGTCTGGAAGCTGCCGCTGGAAAACTATCAACGGGTGATCTGATGGAGCCCATGCACATTCCCATCATGGTGGAGGAGATACTCGCTTTTGCGGCAGCTTCCTGTTCTTCTGATGAAAAAAAACATATTCCTTTGATCGTGGATGCTACGCTGGGCGAAGGCGGACATACTCTTGCATTTCGAAAAACGTTTCCAGATGCCCGCATTCTTTCTCTGGATCGAGATAGGAAGATGCTGGATCGAGCTGCTATGCGTTTAGAGGGAGAGGGCATTCCAGTGACTCGCATAGAAGATGGAGAAAGCTGGAACGAGGCGCTCATGAGTGCTGGAACTCACGGAGTGGCGATCGGTTACTCGCCTTTTGGTCAGCTTGCCGTGGGATTGCAGGCTGAATCTCTAAACCCCGATTTCCTGCTAATTGATCTTGGAGTCTCCCTCTTTCATTTTCGAGGAGCTTCTCGTGGTTTCTCTTACACAGATCAACAACTTGACATGCGACTGGATGCCAGTCTGGAAAAGAGTGCTACCGATCTTGTGAACCAGCTTCCCGTTGCCAGCCTGGAGCAGATCTTTCGAGAATACGGTGAAGAGCGTTATGCAGGCAGAATCGCGCGGGTCATTGTGGAAGATCGCCCTCACTCTTCTGCAAAGGGCCTGGCAGCATCGGTTCTCCGCGCTCTGCCTGCCAGAAAGGGCCAGAAGGGAGACTCCATCCACCCGGCGACCCGGGTTTTTCAGGCCTTGCGCATGGCAGTCAATGATGAACCGGGCGAGTTGGGTCGGGCACTGGCATCCATTCCCCCTTTGCTTGCTCCCGGCGGTTCCATCGCCTTTTTAACATTTCATTCCATAGAAGACAGAGCAGTGAAACAGGCTTTCCGGAGTATGGGCGTAAGGGTACTGGCAAAAGATTTGCATCGGTTCCTTCCTGAAACACTCTCTTTTCCGGTGGACCGTTTGAAAAAAAGAGTCACCGAACGGGGCCAGAAGAGCGGAACAGCTGCTCCGGCTGTTTCAGACTGGAAAAAAAGGTCTTCTCAAAGCGCTCCATACTGGATTCTCACTCCCACACCCCTTTCCCCCTCCATGGGGGAGGTGCAGCGAAATCATGCCTCCAGGTCTGCAAGGCTAAGAGTATTGCGAAAATCCTCCGACACTTAAATCGTGATCGGTTTTTTTAAACGAATTGTCAAATCTTCCGGAGAGATGGTTGTTCTGATTTTGCTTTTGCTATTTCCATCAGCCCTGCTTCTGGTCTATACGGGAATGAGGGTGGAGGCATCGCTGCTCCGCAGAAAGATTCGAATTGCGGTAAGAGAGCGAGATGAGATTGCTCGCAAAAACGATGCCCTGAAAAAGGAGCTGGGACAGCTTGCTCCAGGCGGAGTGGATAGCATCTACTGGAAAGAGAGCGGTGTGTTACCTTTTTATGTGCGCAATCGAGTGGTAACGGTGCGATTGGATGGGAGCGAAATCCCCCGCGAAAGATAGGAATCACAGACCTTCCCACTATCAAAAAAGCTATGCTTCTATCTCAATTGATTGAATCAGCCGGTCTTGCCAGCCAGATCGAGATCCTTTCTCAAGAGGATCCCGAAATTCAGAAAATCAGCGACGATTCGCGCCTGGCAGACGCCAGTACACTCTTTGTGGCTACTGAAATTGGAAAGCCCTACCTGGACCAGGCGCTGGCCAGCGGGGTCAGGGCTATTTTAATGGAGGAACAGGGGGCGCAAGCTGCAACGTCAGTGGAGCTTCTGCAAAAGATTAATCAGAACGGAGTTCTGATTTTGCGGGTAGGTCATCTTCTTCAAACACAGGGGCGTCTTGCCGCCGCTCTTTATGGTGACCCGTCCCGAAAGCTCAGAATCATTGGAGTCACAGGCACCAACGGGAAAACTTCCACGGCATGGATCCTTTTTAATATCTGGAAGGCTCTCTCTATTCCATGCGGTATGATCGGCACACTGGGAGTCTATTATCGCGATGATCAAGGAAAAGATCATTCGAAAACAACAGGATACACGACACCTCGCGCCCCTGCGCTTCAAGAAATTTTCCACGAGATGATTGAGGGGGGAGTGCGTCGCCTGGCCATGGAAGTCTCTTCCGAGGCACTGGAGCTGGGGCGCCTTTGTGGAACCCATTTTCATGCTGCCATTTTTACCAATCTTACCCCGGATCACCTGGATTTTCACAAGACCATGGATCACTATTTCCGGGCAAAGCTCAAACTACTTCATTCCACGCTGGAGGAAGGAGGGGAAATCTATCTCTTTCAGAATGCGCCGTACGCCATGGAATACCAGCTTGAGCTGGAGGCGGCGCTATCAGGGACGATGGAAAATACTACGGATCCATCCAGCATAAAGCAAAGGAACCGAATCCATACCATCACAGATCCGTACAGTGGCCCCTTTTCATTGCCGGGAAGGTTCAACGCCATTAATGGTGCACTGGCAATTGCAGCGGCCGCAGACGACTTTTCCACTCCAGATCCACTGGAACGAATCATGGCACAGATCCCCCAGATACCCGGGCGTATGAATCTGATTCTTCCCCCCGGCGTGGAGGCAAAAGCACTACCGGATCGTTGTGCCATTGTCGATTATGCTCATACCCCGGATGCACTGGAGAAGGTATTGACAGAGCTTCGATACATGGGGGTGGTCAGGGTGATGACTGTATTTGGATGTGGAGGTGACCGGGATCGTGCCAAACGTCCCCTTATGGGCAAAATCGCAGCCCTACACTCCGATCTTGTGATTGTCACAGATGACAATCCCCGCAGTGAAGATCCAGGGGTCATACGACAGTCTATCATGTACGGAGTCGCTGAAGCCCCGGACGGTTCAAAAAAATGTCAGGAAATTGCCGACCGTCGTCAGGCTATTCGTGCCGGGGTGGAGTGGCTCAATGGTTGTCGCACGCTACCAGCGCTGCTTCTGGTGGCCGGAAAGGGCCACGAGACAGTGCAGATTTATGGAAACAGGAAGGATCATTTTTCAGACACAGAAGAACTGACCCGGGCCTTTCAGGATGTTGGCCCGGGCGATTTTTGATTCTCAGTAGGTGAATCCCACAGCAACATTCAATTGGTCAATTTTGTTGTTGTACGGGTTTAAAAATCTCCCATCTTTAAAGTAGTTGGTTTTAGAGTTGTGGTGCTCATAGTCGACTTTCAATGATACATTCTCAACGGGTTGATACGTGATACCAACGGTAACAATTCGCCTGTCATCAATACGGTCAGGAACTCCCTTCACGCCATAAAGTTCCTTATACGTATCCTCACTTGCAACGTATCCCAGAGAAAGGTTCCCCGATGGCATCATATCCGTCGTTCGACAGACACCCCCTGACTGAGAGCAAAAAAGATCCAGCATGTCCTCCCTGCCTCCGGCATAACGTCTGGCGGTTTCTTTCTGTGTATTCGCGTATTCGTTTCTCACAAACACAATGAGCTTTTCAGATCTCTTAAAAAGCTTCATAATGTCATATCCTATTTCCAGATATCCGCCCTCAACCACGCTGGCCACGTTTTCTCCGGTGAATCGGTTTACCGCGCGAGTATCGCGCTCGTTCATCCACCCTGTGGCCAGAAGCCCTTTGAGATAGACGCCCTGGAACGCCCATTGTGCGTGTAATTCTGACATATGGACAGTGATAGGAGCGAGATTGTTTCTGGAATTCCATACATCGTAAATCGCCTGCGTCGCTTCAGCATCAAAAACTCCCAGTGCAGGAGCCGCCGGCAGGATAAACCGATCCGTATCTTTTATTTTCGTGATCTGGCCCTGGCCAGCCTCCCCCTGGTAATAACTGGCGCCAAGATTGACCCCTGCCAGAGGGAACAGCTCCAGGTTCAAAATTCCGGCCAGTCCGTGGAGTGAAGCTTCGCTTCCACGATAGGAACCATCTTCTCCTATCCAGCTATCGCGATTGAAATGTGTGGCATTGAGACCGTTGACAATTCCAATGTTGAAAACAACTCTTTTATCCAGCACTTCTCCCCTGGATATAATTCCCAGCTCCCGCCATGTGGATGGGATGATTAATTTCTCCGTATAAGGGCGATTCACAGAGTGAAAGACGGTCGGCTCATGCATTCGGTTGATGATTCCTATGGGCATAAGATTCAATCCCACTTTTATATG
The DNA here is from genome assembly GCA_050305335.1 of Leptospirales bacterium. Taxonomy (GTDB): domain Bacteria; phylum Spirochaetota; class Leptospiria; order Leptospirales; family Leptonemataceae; genus JBNLFC01. The sequence goes on along the minus strand of JBNLFC010000185.1, from coordinate 1,171 downwards.
GAAAGGATCCAGGGGCGCGAAATCGAGGTAGGCAAACTCGGCTTCCACACCTCCCCCGAGGACCGTATCCTGAGTAGTCTGGCGATTGATGAAATCCACCGCAGTGACTACATCCTCGTGACGCTCAAATCCGGAGTGTTCATATTCTATTTCTGAATTGAACAGGATCCAATCGTTAAAGCGATAGCCGGTATAGATGATCAGGCGCCTTAAATCGGCCTCATCAATGCGGTAAGGAGATTTATAGTCCGTTGCAACCAGCTCTCCGTACCCTCCGAGGGAAACGCCTTCTTTCGTATGATATACGGAAGAGGCGGAAGGTGCCATTCCCTGGGCGCTTTCATATTTTTTTGCAGCCTGGTTGTGTTTCAGTTTTTCCAGCTCTTCTTCCAGAATGGAAATCCGCTCAGATTCACTGATCTGCGATTCCACTTTCGCTCCCGTAGCTTTGTCCTCCTCCCCCAGCAGTAGGTGGGGAACCACCAGTAGAAGTGATGCAATGAACAGTGTGGGGCGAATCCCGTTGAAATATCGCTCTTTTTGCTTGCTTTTTCCCATAACTTACAGAACTCCTATTATTGAATTTGATACTCAATCTCAATTATGGCTAAAATGTGAACTGTCGGGTTACTCATCGTTCAAGGTCTTCAAGAAAGCGACAATATCCGCAATCTCCTGATCGCTCAGTCTAAGTCTGCCGAGTTCTTTACAGTTTTGATTCAGACTTACTTCCGGCGATGGCCAGCCAGACGGATTTCCCGCTTCGCATGAGCTATTATAGAAGCTTACCGCATCTTTCAGCGTCGTAAAATATCCGTTGTGCATGTAAGGAGCTGTCAATGCGACGTTGCGAAGCGTGGGTACTTTGAATTTACCATATAATCTGGGATCCTGAAGAGCCGGACTTTTCCCTGCTCCGTAGTCTATGTACCCGGTCCCGTCCGGGTTGTATTGAGCTGGCATCGCATAGAAAGGAAGATCGGGATTGGCCGGTACACCGAGATTATCATAAGTGAAGTCTGTGAAAAGTGGCGATTCACCCGATGAAGGGTGGCATGCTTCGCAGTTTCCCTTTTCGGTACTGCGAAAAAGGGCAAGCCCTCGCAATTCAGACGCGTTGAGTGTCTCGAGTCCTTTCAGATACCGGTCGAATCGGGAACTGAATCGATTG
>JBNLFC010000184.1:0-7398 GCA_050305335.1 Leptospirales bacterium | reverse complement strand
TTATATATTTTCTGATGATATTCAGTAAGCTTTTGTAAATCCGAATTGCTTATAAATTCTTTTTCTTCAAGAATAAAAGCTAGTACATTTAACATAGCTTGAGGATATGGTCCGTTAGGATGGTTTTTCGATGAATATTCAAGAGATGGATCAGAAACCTTCCAGAAAAACAGAAGATCCCCGACGACTCTATGAGCTGGCTCTGGAGAGTGAGAAAAAAGGGGAATTGCAGAATGCGCTTCGGTACTATCGTGCAGCAATCAAAAGTGATTCCAATTTTCGGCCGGCTCTGGTAAATCTTGGCGCTCTTTACTCCCGTTCTGGAAGGGCGGACCTGGCGCTGGGTTTTTTTCAGCACGCTCTTTCCATCAGTGCCGATGATTCCATTTATTTTAATCTCGGAAGTGAGTCTTATAAACTGGGAAGGCTGGACGATGCAAGACGTTATTTGATTCAATCATTAAAAATTTCACCGCGAATGATCCGGGCTCATATTTTGCTGGCTTACATCTATTCCACAGAGAAACAGATCGATAAAGCCCAGAACTACTTTCAAAATGCGCTGAAAATCGAACCAGGTAACCGCATGGCCATACTGGGGCTGGCAGTGCTTCTTTCAGAAAGCGAGCGTTTTGAAGAGGCATTAAAAGTAGTGGAATCTTCACCCGGACATCAAAGTGATGCCACCCTTAGAAATTTGCGGGCAGGACTTCTGTTGAAATTGGGCAAATTGAACGAGTCATTGCAGGATTACCTGGAGTTGAGCCAGCATTCATCGCGTTTTACCTCTTTTACCGATCATCTGAAAAGCGTGCGGGAAGCGTCTGATCGGGAGTATGCAAAGGCCTTTGTCGGACTGGATGAAAAAATCCGGGACAGAACTTCCCGTGTTAAGGCTCGTCTGGAGGCGCGCAAAAACAGGTCTGACGTTGCTCATACTGCAACCGGCGAAAAAGAAGAACTCAAAGACCTGGTGGACTTGAGTCTTATGCATCTCTTCCATGGGGACTCGCAGAAAGCGTTGAAATTTCTTTTTCAGGCAAAGAAGCTTTCGTCGAAATAGTCTGCCCCGTATTGGAACTTTGCCTGGAGAGCTCAACAACTCTCTGGAGAGTCTCTGGTTTTCAGATAATTGCTTTTCGTGAAGAGCCATATTTTTTATTTCAGTTATCATGACTCACAAGACATCCCTCAATCAGACGTCACCCCGGACTCAAGATCTGGCTGCTCTCTATGATCGTATGCCATCCTTTTTGATGGATGCCCAATCCGTGGCCCAAAAAGGGCGTCAAGCTTTTCGAACCATCCGTAACACATCGGGTGCCGTACGCAACAATGCATTGCTTCACCTTGCTATGCTATTGGACAGTGCGGACGAGCGCAAAAAAATTACTCTTGCCAACGAAAGAGACCTGGAGGCAGGCCGGGCGGATGGTTTGAGCGAAGCACTCCTTGATCGACTCCATTTGAATTCGGAACGACTGAATACTCTCTCCCATTCCGTTCGTGAGATCGCAGCATTTCCCGATCCTGTGGGAGAGGTGGTCTCTGGAAGTCGTCTGCCCAACGGGATTCATATGGAGAAGCGGAGAGTTCCTCTGGGTGTAATTTATACGATATTCGAATCAAGACCGAACGTTACCGTAGACGTGGGAGCACTTTGCTTGAAGAGCGGCAACAGTGCAATTTTACGAGGAGGCAAAGAGGCTATCCACACCAATATGGCACTATACGGCGTCTTCACTCGTGCTTTGAGGGAGAAGAATTTGCCTGTAGATGCGCTTCAGCTCGTTTCCAACGTTGACCGTGCTTATATGCTGGCACTTCTTCAACTGGACGATCTTATTGATCTAGTGGTTCCAAGGGGTGGACATCAACTGATTCAATTTGTTACGAATAACTCAAGAATTCCTGTGGTGAAGCATGATAAGGGAGTGTGCAATCTTTTCATTGATAAAAGCGCTCCCCTGGACCGAGCCATCGGTATAGCGCTTAACGCGAAGTTGCAGCGGCCTTCCGTATGCAATGCTATAGAAAACCTGGTAATTCACGGTGAATTTCAGAAATCTGCCGAATTATTATCAGGTTTGGAGAAGGCCGGAGTCAATTTGCTCGGATGTAACCGTACTCTATCCATTTTTCCCGGAGCGGCACAAATTGAAAATTCCGATGATGAGTATTCTACGGAGTATCTGGACAATCGGCTCTCAGTTAAGATTGTCGATTCCACCGAGGAGGCGCTGGATTTTATTCATCATTATGGATCGGGACATTCTGAAGCTATCGTCTCGGAAGACCAATCTTCCATTAATACTTTTGTGGAAGGTGTAGACTCTTCGGCTGTTTTTGTAAACTGCTCCACTCGATTTAACGATGGAGGCGAAATGGGTATGGGAGCAGAAGTAGGAATTTCAACCCAGCGTCTTCATGTTCGGGGTCCTATGGGTGTGCGCGACCTGACCACAACAACATATGTGATGACAGGGAATGGCCAGGTTCGTAGATAATCCGATACTGCCTGTCGAGCGAGTAGTGTTCGGTGGCTCATTTGACCCCCCCCACACGGGCCATTTTGCAATGGCTCGAGAGATTTTGAAAACAGGCGCTGCCCGATCTCTGATTTTTATGCCTGCAGCCATCTCCCCCCTGAAACTGCATGAACCCCCTGCATCCGCGCAAATGCGTCTGCGCATGTTACAACTGGGAATGGAGGAACTCTTGAGCGACCTGGTAGGGCAGGGGCGAATTGGAATAACGGAACTTGAAATACATCGTCCTCCTCCCAGCTATACTATCGATAGCTGTCTTACTCTCTCAGAACGCTATCCCGGAGAATCCCTGGCGCTGCTTATGGGCTCCGATTCGCTTTTTGCCTTTCCAGGATGGCGGGAATATTGTCGACTGGCAGAACTCTATCCGATTTTTGTATTTGTACGGGCCAATGATTCCATCGAAGAGTTACGAAAGCACATTGAAGATATGCGCCTTCAGTGTGGTGGCGACTTTGCAGGCATTCATTTGCTGACCATGGATCCGGTGCCATGCTCCTCCAGTCAGATTCGTCCGCTTCTTGCTGGCAGAAAGAATTCTGTCTCAGCACTGGAGATGCTGCGCCTGTGTCTGCCTCCTTCAGTGCTGGCATTGATAGAAAAAGAGGAACTCTATTTATAGACTTTTTTAAATAGTCTCATTTTCAATTTTTTTTCAAAATCTCGCTAAGTCCTGGAATAGGACCCATATTCCAGAGAAGCCATTTTTGAGATAGCTTCTAATAAAGAGTTGCGCCCATGAGGAGGTCTTCGCAGGTTTTCTTAATCTATGTCTCGTAGTGCAAGATGGATTACGCTGGCAGTTCTCGCAATCCTGGGTGCGGTCGGCTATTTTGGATATGGAGTATTGAACTCCAACGAGTTTACTCGAAGACTGGCAGGCAAAGACCCTTTTGCCATACGAATTGCTCTTCTGGATGAGTCAGATCAAAATTCGGTTGCCGGGCTCGGCCAGATGGTTATTTTTCCTGAGAATAAACATATTTTCCTCTATTTCGTTGATACAGACGCTGCCTATCCAGATGAAAAAGTTCCAATATCGAAAATGTCCGTCTCCTCGGCCGATCGTTTTGAAAAATATACCGGGATTCCGAGCAAGTTTTCTCTGCAACTCAATCGTGCCCAATGGCGCCGAATGTTTGATTTAATGGGAGGGATGGATCTATTTCTGGAAGAACCGGAAGCCTTTGTCAATGCGGAGTTTCAATACCCGCAGGGAATCCATCATTTTCCCGGCGCTCAGATGGTGGAATACATCTACGCGAGACAACCTGAAAAAGATCCTACCCGAAAGCATTTAACAGGGATCGATCGGGTATATCGGATGGAGTCACTCTTTCTTTCCCTATTCTGGAACATGAAAAAACTGTATAAACCGATTAGCGAGGATTCTCTATGGGCAGTTGCTGCCAGCATACCATCATCGGGAATTCAGGGTGGCGAATTTCGCAGTCTGGTCAAATACATTGCTTCTGATAAATCATCCATATCCGTGCTTGAAATACCTCTGGAAGAAAAGACAGGAGTCAACCCTGTCATTCCCGGAGGCAAAGGCCTGGTAGTGAAAGAAAACCGCGCACGTTCGGTTTTTCTGGAGTTTCAGAACACCCTTATTGGAGGGAATTTTGGTAAAGGCTCCTTTATGCTGGAAGTTTTGAATGGCACTGAGGTGAATGGACTGGCAAGGAGGGTGAAACAGAATTTGCAGATCCATGATGTTATGGTTATGGATGTGGACAATTATCCGTACAAACCCCTTGCGACCAGCTTGATCGTTGACAGAAAAGGGAATACTCGTTATACGAACTCTTTGCTCGAGATGTCTCGACTGGATCGAGATCGAGTCTATTTTCGAAGACGTTCCGTTGAAACCGATCTCAGTCTGTTTATCGGCGATGATTTTAACATAAAGAAACTAAAAGTATATTGAGTGTCAGGAATTTTTCAACAACCTGTTAATGCGTATGAAAAGCACAAAAAACCAGATTGAATCAACATTTACGAAGCCTTCGGAAGATAGAGATGTTGCATTGATCCGCAAGATTGTGGAACTTTTGAACGATAAAAAGGGGGAAGATATCCAGATCCTGGATCTTTCCAATGTGAACCCCTATTTTCACTATTTTCTGTTGGTGAGTGCTAATTCCAGTGTTCATTTGCGCACGCTGGTTCGCGAGCTGAGTAAGCAGTTTGCGGCATTTATGCCTGAGCGAAAAAGCGGCTTTCGTACGGAAGATATAGAATCAGGCTGGGTGGTGGTCGATTTTATTGATGTTGTCGTGCATCTTTTTCAAAAGGAGCAGAGACAGTTTTACAACCTGGAGCGTCTATGGGGGGATGCTGTGGTTCTTTCAGTTGAAGATTTGCCGAAAGCATAGCTGCACAAGATTGCGGTGGCATTGTGTTCACGATTCATGTTTCCAGTTTGTTCCATGAATCAATACGTGGAGAATCCAGAATCCGGCCGCAGCCAGAAAGAAAAGAGTTAGAAACAGAGGAATGGGAGCATTCGCTGTGAATGGAAGAAGAGGAATCGCCAGACAGAGTAAACCTCCCTGTATCCACAGAGCATAGTTTTTGTTTTCCAGTTTCCGCAAACGAAATGCAAACAGCCCTGGCATTGAAAGAATTATCAGAAACAAAATAACAATGGCAACACCAATTTTGCTGCCATGAATTGCCAGTTGTCCGGAGGGCATCACTCCAGAAAAATAGAGAGTGGCAAATATTGTAAGCAGCAATGTCTGTAAAAGAATCAGCGAAGAAATGATTAAAGAGATTATTACTGCTGATTGGTAGTAACTTTTCATATACTTCACATTGCCGGGTGGCTCTGTGATTGGCTATAAAAAAAGGGGGCTTCTACCCCCTTTTTGCCGGCTGATCAGTGGATCTGCCTGCGATCAATTTCTTTCCAGCATGGAAGATACAACTGAATCGGCAATTTTAGAAAGAACCTCTTCATTCAATTGATCATATTCACCGTTCTGTAGTCGATCTTTTATAGTTTTAATCTTTTCACTTCTCTCCGTCTCATCAGATCGGGAGGCCAATCGGGCGATTTTCGATGCTTCCGATGCGCGCGTAGCCTCCTCAGAGATTGTAATATTATCCATGGGACGGGAGGCTTTTTCGTTTTTTGTAGCGGGTTCGGAACGCCTGGGCCCGTACGATGGATTAATCCCGCCAATTTTATCAATTACCATAGCCGTTTACCTCACTCCCAATATCGGAGGTTTTTGCTCTGAGCATAAGTCTTTTTTCTTGCTGAAGCCCTGCACCGGGAGGATTAGCAGGTTATTTTCAAAAACCCTCTAATCCTTCTCCCGAAAAGGGGGACCTATGGCTACTGTAAACTCTCCCTTACGGACAATTTCTTGAGAAGAAATTTGAAATTCATCATCAGTGAGCGTATGAGAAAAAAGTACGTACTGTTCAAATTTTTTTGTCATTTCACGCCCCACAAGAATGTCTCTGCCCGGCAAACATTCTCGAATTTCCTGCAATAGTTTTTCAATACGATGTACCGATTCGTAGAGTACAATCACACCATCAAATTTTGTATATTGCTCGAGGAATTTTTTCCTTTTTCCCGACTTAATGCTTAAGAAACCGCCAAAGAGGGCAGGATTGGTCTGCCAGCCCGACACGGAGAGGATGGTGGAAAGCGCCGAGGCACCGGGGATGGGAACAATCCCCACTTCGGGCAGCTCTGAGCGGACCCTTCGAACAAGATGAGAGCCGGGATCGGATATTCCGGGTGTGCCTGCATCTGTAACCAGTGCCAGATTCATTCCCTTTTGCAGGAGTTCCAGTGCGTAATCCACATCCCTGTCCATTTCATGGACCCGAAACGATTTCATTTTTTTTGAAATGCCATTCTGGTTCAGGAGTATTGCTGTTTTTCTTGTGTCCTCGCTGAAGATCAAATCCACCTCTCTAAGTATGTTCAGGGCGCGTAAAGTGATATCCTCCAGATTCCCGATGGGTGTTGCCAGGATATAAAGCGTCCCTCTTGTCTGGTGTGAATGATCAGGGCACATAGCAAGGGGATGTTGCGGGACACAAAGCCGCATTGAGAGTAGCACAGGCAGAGAGCGTGGCGCTCTGATTGGATTCCAGGCCCAGATTGGTCTGAGCGCTCATACGAAAATAGTATGGTTCGCATTCCTTAAAGGTCTCAGATACGGGGGCCGCCTTGAAGTGGCTGATGGTTCTGGTCACAAGGTCTGATGATGCTGTGCTGGCTTCGGCACTTGTATGGTGGAAAGAGGGTTTTATCCCGTCAGGAAGATAGCAATTGGAACTTCGCTCATTGGGAGAGGTGGCAGATTTAGCAATGTAGAGGTTATAACCGTTGAATTGAGCTTCTGAATTGGTTACATAATATTGCAGTTGAAATTCAATGCGGTACTGCCCATCTACCAGTATATTGGATTGCACTGGTGTTAAAGAGATAATGGCAGGAGCTCCCACTGACATTAAATAGGCAAAGAGGGGGTAGACTGGCTGGCTTGTATTTGTTCCACAGGCTGCCAGAAATATCGCCACAAAGAACGGTAAAAGACGGCTTTTCAGCGGAGTGTGACCTTCCTGCTTTTTCATTCCGTTCAGGCTGATTCCGGGTAGTACCGAGGTCAAGTCGAAGATAGCATTATTTTCTTGCTTGTACGTGGCGCAGAGACAGCGTGGAACGGATAGTTGTCTGCCGGAGAGTAAAATATGAATCAGAAACGTGTGGTACTTTATAGCCTTTTCGGACTTTTTTTCCTCGCAGGCTTCTATTTTCTCTTCATTCGAGACGGCAAAAGCCCATCGGATTCTGCCAGTGATTCCGATGGGGATAGAC
>JBNLFC010000183.1:0-7423 GCA_050305335.1 Leptospirales bacterium | reverse complement strand
AATTTCAAATTTTTTCCCCGGGCGAATCGCCGTGACATCCGCTCTCTGCAAATTTGTAAACAGATCACGATTTACTACAATACGTCCATTTTTTTTATCTTCGGCAATCCAGTAAGCGCCTCCGAGTGAGTAGCTTTCCAGACCATGGATAGATAAAAAAGATGGCTTCATAGACACAGCGGCAACGAATTTGCTGGCTTCCTCTTCCTGGTAGTTGCGTGTATATTTTTCCCAGGGATTCTCAGAGCGGCTAATGTCAATTGTCTCGATACATTTTTCAGGAGAAGCTGAGAGGTTGGAGTATACCCACAACGGAGCAGCCAGGGTTAACCCTGCTGCAAAAATCAGAGACGTGAAGATCTTTCTTAAATGCAAGTTCGCTCTTTTTATTGAAATGCTCTGAATCCGTCTGTTTGCATCCCTGCTTAATTTATCAGCCATATGCAACTTCTCAGCCATAAATGCCCGTTCTTTCATCACAGAGAAATTCACAGATGAATCTGCATAGAAGATTCCGGCTTTCCTTCAAAAAAAGATTGACCATGGTCCCAAAATGGCGGATTTATTGCACATGGATCGTTATATAGTTTATTATATTACGAAAGCATTATTGCTTTTCACCCTGATCATAGCCGTTCTGCCATTGACACCCTTGGCAGCCGAAGAGGTGCAGATTGCAGTGGCGTCAAACTTTTCCGCACCGGCTAGAAAAATTTGCGATGTTTTTGAAAGAAAGACCGGTCACAAAGTAATTATCTCATATGGATCTACCGGCAAACTGTACGCACAAATTAAGAACGGTGCACCGTTTGAAATTTTTCTGTCCGCTGACGTTGAAACACCTGAAAAATTGATAGAGGAAAAGCTATCAGCCTCGCATACTCCTTATCGTTATGCTACAGGCAGATTGGTTCTCTGGAGTTCTTCGCCTGGCTATATTGATAGCAAGGGGATTATATTACAAAAAGGCAATTTTGAGCATCTGGCCATTGCGAACCCAAAACTTGCCCCCTATGGCAGAGCAGCTGTGGAAGTGCTCAGAAAGCTCGGCCTTATAGAGAAAATAAAGCCGGGACTGGTTCAGGGTGAAAATATCACTCAAGCCTATCAATTCATATCTTCCGGGAATGCACAGCTTGGATTTCTGGCCCTGTCTCAGCTCATTGATAACAGTGGAGAAATCCGGCGGGGTTCATACTGGATTGTTCCAGCTAACCTCTACTCCCCTCTTCACCAGGCGGGCATTCTCTTGAAAGCGGGCGAAAACAATAGAGCGGCCATAGATTTTTTTCAATTCCTGAAATCTCCCGGAGCAAAGAAAATAATACAAAAATCGGGGTATGCAATTTAGATTTAGCTCCGGATCACGTTTCCCCAGATCAGGCCTATAACCGGGCCCGGGGAATTTTAATGAAGGCATCCTGTATAAGGCTAAAGTCACGTAGACCACTCTAAAAATGATGATTCAATGCTGATAAGCGAAACTTTATTTTCAAAAGAAAATCTGGAAGCCATCTGGCTTAGCCTGCGGCTAGCTACTACAGTTACCGTGCTTCTCCTGGCTCTTTCGACACCACTGGCATGGTGGCTAGCCCGAAGTCATTCTTCGTTCAGGCGTATTGTGGCATCACTGGTTTCACTTCCCCTTGTTTTGCCTCCCACTGTTCTTGGCTTTTATCTGCTTATTTTGCTCGGCCGAAATGGCGTTGCAGGTCGTATTACGCAGGAACTGGGACTGGGGATCTTTCCATTTACTTTTACTGGTCTTGTTATTGGTTCTCTTGTTTACTCATTACCCTTTGCCGTGCAGCCTTTGCAGAATGCATTTGAGGCTATGGGAAAACGGCCAATGGAGGCGGCCGCCACACTGGGAGCTTCCTTTGCTGATTCTTTTTTTACGGTTGCCCTCCCTCTGGCGAGGCCTGGCTTTCTTACTGCAGCGGTACTTACGTTCGCGCACACCGTAGGCGAATTCGGAGTGGTACTGATGCTGGGTGGGAATATTGCCGGGAAAACAACAGTCATTTCCGTGCAGATATATAACCTGGTAGAGGCGTCGGAATATGTTCAAGCACACTGGCTGGCAGGAGCTATGATGTTGTTCAGTTTTCTGGTGCTGCTCCTGGTATACGGTAAAAAGGCTGGCGATATTCATGTTTAATTTTATAAAAAAAAGGCACCGCTTCTCAGCGGATTTTCACGACCGCAAAGAATTGTCTGGCCTCCACTGTCGTTTTCAGCTTACCTTCCCCTCTTTTTTCGTAGATGCCGAACTTCATCTGCCGGAAACGGGTATTTCCGCTCTGTTCGGCCCTTCCGGTTCAGGTAAGAGTACGCTGCTTCGATGTATAGCAGGCCTGGAACGTCCGGAAGGCTATCTGACTGTGGGCGATGCGATATGGCAGGATGACTCGCAAAATATTTTTGTACCAACGCATCGCAGAGCGTCAGGATATGTATTTCAGGAAGCAAGCCTCTTCTCTCATCTTTCGGTGAGGGGTAATCTAGAATATGGCAGAAAACGTTCCGCCAATCCGCTCAACGATAAAGAAATGGATTCTATTCTCGATCTCCTAGGAATCCATCATCTTCTGGATCGCATGCCTTCCAGACTCTCGGGTGGAGAACGCCAACGTGTTGCCATTGCACGGGCCTTGCTACCCCGTCCCAGGCTTCTTTTGATGGATGAACCGATGGCATCTCTGGATGAAAAACGTAAATCCGAACTGCTCCCCTACCTGGAAAAACTTCACGAGCAACTGCAGCTACCCGCTATTTACGTAAGCCATTCACCGGAAGAGATCGTTCGGCTGGCAGATCATCTTGTGCTGGTGGAGAATGGTCATGTAAAAGGGTCCGGGACAATTCAGGAATTGATGGCAAGGCTGGATCTTGCATCTTCCTTTGCGGAAGAGGAGGGAGTGATTATAAAAGCTACCGTAAGGGAACACTCGACCGATGGTGTAACGCTTCTAGAGTTTCCAGGAGGGTATCTCTACGTGGCCGGTCATTCGGGAAGCATTGGTCATAGCGTCAGGTGCAGAGTGCATGCAAAGGATATCAGCATTACGCTTTCCCGACATACTGACTCCTCCATGCTCAATACTTTGCCTTCCGTTATTGAAGACATCGGTGAAAGCGACAAACCCGGAAGGGTGTTGATCCGTCTCAATGTGGCTGACTCCTCCACAAACATTCTTGCAAGAATTACCGGGCGTTCATGCCAGCAACTCTCCTTAAAAAAAGGGATGAACGTCTATGCTCAGATTAAGTCCGTTGCGCTACTGGCGTGATTTTAAAAAGGGCTCTCTTATGAAAAAGAAAAGTAGCAGCAAAAAAAAAGCCGCTCAGGCAGAAAGCGAGAGCATTCCTTCCAGAAATCCCTTTGAAACTCTGTCAGGAAAAATCATGCTCATCGCCAGAGGGAGAGAGAAGGAACAGAGAATAGACGCTCAGAGAATCTTACTGCTGGAGCAAATCCAGAAGACCGGTTCTTTGAGTTCGGCTGCCAGGGCATGCAGCTTAAGTTACAAAGCTGCGTGGGATGCGATTCAGGCTATGAATAACCTCTCCAGCAAACCACTTCTGATCTCCACAACGGGAGGACGAGGCGGTGGAGGTGCAACACTTACACAAGAAGGATTGCGCGTGGTAGAAATCTACCGGGAAATGCAGCGTGAGCAGGAAAGAATTCTTGCGAAATTCAGCAAGTATTACAACGACTTTGAAGATTACTTTAGAATACTCAGAAGGATTTCCGTGAAAGTAAGCGCCAGAAACACTCTTTCAGGTACAGTGAAAGATATTCAAAAAGGAGCCGTGAATGCAATAGTACATATTGCACTCAAAGGAAACGATGTGATCACATCTTCTATTACTATGGAATCGGTGAAAGGCATGGGGCTGAAGGTAGGACAACCGGTCTTTGCTATCATTAAGGCCACTTCTATCATCATCGGGGCCGAAAGCAATGCTCCTCTGAAGTTGAGTGCCCGCAATCTCTTGTCTGGCACCATAAGCAGGGTAATCACAGGCCCTGTTATGAGCGAGGTGACACTTTCTCTGCCCGGTGGCAACTCTGTTAGTGCCATCATTACTAGAGAAAGCGCAAAATCCACGGGTCTGAAAGAGGGCATGAATGCGATTGCAATTTTTAAAGCAAGCGCGGTGATTGTAGGAATTGAGGGATAGTCACGTCACTGTAAAAGGAACTGTTACAGGTATCGTTAGAGCAAATCAACGCAATCGATCTCCAGGTTTTGCTTCACGATGAGGAGTAAACAGAGTCAGATGAGTTCCTTCACCGGCGGCAAGAAGCATAGCCTCTGAAGTCCCGAATTTCATTTTACGTGGTTGCAGGTTAGCCACGCAGACTACTGACAGGCCCGCAAGCTCTTCGGGGGAATAGGCGGCCCGTATTCCTGCAATAACGTTCCGACTTTTTCCCTCACCAACATCCAGTTCAATCCGCAGGAGTCGATCGGCACCCTCAATCATATCCGCTTTTAGAATTTTCCCCACACGAAGCTCCACACGCCCCAGCTCCTCGATGGAGATCAACCCATCACCGATTCCATGTGCTTCATTCGCTTTCGGCGATTCACTTTTTTTTACGTCTTCGGATTTTGACATTTTTACTTCACCACCCCTGACGGGCATCTCCTCCTGGATAATGGCCTGAAACGATTTTTCCTCGATCCGCTGCGTTATATGTTCATACGGCTGAAATTGATGGGCAACAGGAAAGGTAAAATCAAGATTTCCGTATACAATTGGTTCCGGAAGATTCAAAAGTGTTTCCACGCTCGCCGTAAACGACGGGATAACAGGAGATACAACACCTGCCAGAATGCGGCCGGCAGTGAGCGCATCGGTAACCACCTGTCTGGCCTCTTCAGGATCTGTTTTTATACTTTTCCATGGCTCTCTTTCACTTACAAAACGGTTGATTTCATCACCCAGAGCCGCAATCTCCCTGATTGCTTTTGAATAGTGACGTGCCAGATAACTATCCATCACTCGTTGAGCTGCTTCAAGAGATCGTTTTTTAAGTTCCAGGCCATCGGGAGAGAGGGAATCGGAGAGGCGATACCCCAGCTTTTTTCCAATGCCAGAACATAGTCGTGAGAATATATTGGTAAAGTTTCCTACCACATCACTGTTGAATCTGGAGACAAAGTCAGCGGTATTGAGATCCAGATCATCAAGCGCAGGTCCCAGACGCGATGCCACATAGTATCGCAATGGTTCCGGAGATAGATGTTTTACGTAAGTGGCGGCCCGAATAAAAGTACCACGACTTTTCGACATCTTCTCTCCATTCACCATGAGAAAGCCATGAACAAACACCGAGTCAGGTGTACGATAGGAAGCACCATGAAGTAGTGCTGGCCAGAAAAGTGTATGAAAATAAACTATGTCTTTCCCGATGAAGTGGTATACCTCATATTTGCTGTCCTCTTTCCAGAACTCGTTGAACAGCTTCTTGCCTGCTTCGCCCTGGTTATCAAAGTGATTGCGAGCGCTGGCAAGATAGCCGATGGGAGCATCCAGCCAGACATAAAAATATTTCTCTTTCTCTCCCGGAATAGGAAAACCGAAGTATGGACCATCACGACTGATATCCCAGTCCCTGAGTCCGGCACTGAGCCACTCTTCCAGCTTTTTTCGAACTCCATCGTCAACGCGACCGGGTCTGTCCAGCCAATGACGCAGGAAAGATTCCAGTTTCCCCAGCTGAAAAAAGAGATGTTCGCTCTCCTTTTTTTCCGGTGGATTGCCACAGATGGAACATCGCGCATCTTTCATAGAATCAGGAGAGTAGGTGGAGCCACACACATCACAGGAGTCTCCATATTGATCTGCCGCACCACAGGAGGGACATGTGCCTTTGACAAAGCGGTCGGGAAGAAACATGGTGTCATGGGTACAGTAGAGTTGCATCACGTTTCGTCGATCAATCAAACCACGCTTTTTTGCACTGGTATAGATGAACTCTGAAAACTCTCGATTCTCCCGGGAATTGGTGGAATAATAATTGTCGTATTGGATTTCGAAAGCGCTTAAATCACGAAAGTGCTCACTATGAATGCGTTCTACCAGTTCATCGGGTGTTACTCCCTCTTTGCGAGCCGCAATCATCACAGGGGTTCCATGGGTGTCATCCGCACAGAAATAGTAGACCTGATCCCCCAGAAATTTGCGAGCTCGAACGTAGATGTCGGTCTGGATTGCTTCAAGAACATGACCAAGGTGAATGGGACCATTGGCGTATGGCAAAGCGGAGGTTACCAGAACATGTCGACCACCACCGAACGACGGTTCATCGCTGCGACCATGGTCAGCCAAACTTCTTTCCTTTTTTTTGACTTCGACTTTAGAAGATGTTCCTGCAGAGCGCCTGCTATTTGTTTTCTGATCACCCATTTCAGACCACGGACTCGCTCATCCAGACGTTCACATTCTGCTTGGGCAGTTTGCTTTTACGCCACTCCATCCATGACCCGAGGTAGACAGATACCTGACGATATCCGCAACGGCTCATTACCAGCGCTGTGGTACAGGCCCTGGCTCCATTGAAGTCATAAATCACAGTAGGACGTTCAGGAATCAGACCAATTCGGCGAATATCCATAATTACGTCGGATTTGCCTTTCAGAGCACCTTCGGTGTCGTAAAGAATGCGCCAGTCCCAGTTCACAGAACCGGGGATCCTGCCACACACGCT
Source organism: Leptospirales bacterium (assembly GCA_050305335.1). GTDB lineage: Bacteria > Spirochaetota > Leptospiria > Leptospirales > Leptonemataceae > JBNLFC01. Next base: position 696 of record JBNLFC010000183.1, on the reverse strand, counting down.
ACCGGGCTCAAAATTAGACATGCGAGGGATGATCCCGTCATACTCTTCCGGTGTACGAACATCCAGCAGTTGCACCCGCGTAAGGTTCTGCTGCACTTGCGTAATACCCACGATACCTTTGAGATTCAATGGTCCCTTTGCCGGAGGCGCCTCAATCTGAGCTGTTCCCTTTTCCAGTAGATCAGGAGAGATGGTCTCAAAACGACTGCTATACATTCTTACAGAGGAGTAGCCTGCAGCAAAAAGCAACCACATCATACGGCTGGCGTACATTCCCTCGCCCTCATCGAATACGATGATTTCACGCCCTTCGGCCATTTCCAGCAGACGTTGAAGATAACCGGCAAGTTTGACCAGAGATTGGGGCCCGGAACCGTATGGTTTTTTTATGAAGGCCGCTCCCCGGGCACCCCGAATGGTTGCCTCATCATATTGTTTTTCCGATCGGCAATCCAGTAAAAGGGCGTTTTCATTAATCGTGTCTGTAAGAAAATTCCAGCTCAGCATACTATGCATCCATTCACGTTGATCTCTTTTTCAAAGAGACTTTATTGTCAGGCTTCACAATCAATCTCCACGATCTTGGTCTGGATGATTGGGAAGTGAAGAATAACCATTCGCGAAGTACAAAGATCGTGTCAATCAAATCAAAGCCTTTTTTTTTGGATACGCTGGAATAAAATCTTTCACTGCTCT
>JBNLFC010000182.1:0-7429 GCA_050305335.1 Leptospirales bacterium | reverse complement strand
CAGCACCAGGCTGACCTGTTTCTCAGACAGAGAGAGGCTCTGCCTGTATCTGTTTTTTTCCCGCAGCTCATCATTGCTCATTCCCATATCCACGAAGAGGCCATCGGCCATTGACACTTATCTACCAGGGCGACGGGTCTGGGAACTCTTTTGTTGTTCTGTGCGATCGCTTTTTCGCCCTTTAGAGCAATCCTTCCGGATAGGTGTTCACAGCTTTTACCGTAGAAATCACTAATGGAAAAAACAAAATCAGGCGAAAGATTAGAAGATGAGATCTCTTCTTTCAGCAGTGGATCATTTCGCCAGTACCAACTCCTCTCCGAGAGAGGCTCTGTCGCCATCAGGGTACAGTGTATCCTCCAGCGGCCCTTCGACCTTTTTTGCGATGGTCCGAGAGGAGCTGACAGGACCTGCCCGGAGTGCTATGGAGCATTCCGCCGGACCTCTGGAAAATAAGGTCATTCATGAAGAACAGAGGGGTGCTCCCATTGCTCAAAAAGATGACACAATAGGGAGCAATGGGCCATCTGACGGCGCAGCGGAGCAATCATCAAGAATATCCCACCAAGAGGAAGAGGTAAAAAGAAGGGAAACGAAGGAGTCCCGCGATGCCAGGCGGCCGGAAGAGAAGCGAGATGAGCGCAGTGGAGTAAAAAACGAAAAAGAGCAACCTGAGAAAAGGGTCTCCGAAGGTACTTCCGAAACCCCGGATAGGGAGAAAACGCCGTGGCTTAAGAGGCAAGCTACACAGCTTGCTCCGGGTGGGAAAAACAATGGCTATATATCCGATCATCTGCAATTAAAAAAATCAGAGAAAAAAGCGGAGCATGATGTCCTTTCACCCAATGCTACATGGGAAAGAGATTTTCTGAAACTTTTTGCGTTCTCCGCGAAGGATCTTTTGCACAATGAGAGTGGGCATGAGAAAAAGGGAGTAAAAGAAAAAAAAGAGCCGCTCCATGGGAAAACCGGTGCAGGCTTGAAAAAAGAACTCAATTCGATTGCCCATCATAATTCGCTTCACCAGGCAACGACATCCGATCTGGTTCGTGTGGAGCTAGATCCCGCAAAATGGAAGGTCAACGGAACTGCCGGGAAAGAGGAGCTGCACCTTGATGCTAAGATTCAACGCAAACACGGCCACCACCAGGGTGATGGGCAGCACTCCTTCGATGGGGAAAAAGGAAAGGGCCAGGACTCCGCAGGAAAAATGCTCTCCTCCTGGAATTCACAGAGTGAATCCATGAGAACGGCATCGTCAATGCGTACCACTTCTCAATTGTCAGACCTTCCCCGGACCAATTTTAACGATCTTGTAAAACAGGCCACCATGAATCTCTCATCTGATGGAAGCTCCAGCGCCTCCATTAAAATGAACCCTGAAATCATGGGCCGGTTGACTATGAATATTCAGGTCCATGGAAATCATGTGACTGCCTCGCTTATAGTGGACAATGAGTCTGCGCTGAAATTCGTGCGCGGTGAACTGGAACATTTGAAAAGCGAACTGGCCGGTCATGGCATTCATGTGGACCAGGTGGCTGTCAAGGTTCGCACAGATCATTTGTTCCAGTCAGCAATGGGAGATTCCAACAATCCATCGGCCGGCTTCCAGAACCCGGACAACCTGACAGACCATCAAAGCAAACATGGTGAACAGCCTGGCAATTCAGAGCCATTTTCCACTATGAATGAGAGGATTTCCTCAGCCATGGAAGAGGTTTATGAAAAAGCAAGCTCACCATCAATCCAGACTCGGTCCATGGTGAATGTAGCCGTATAATTCAAGTAACAAGGGCATGATAGAAGGGAGAAAGTAAAATGGCAGAACCTGTGGAATTGCTGAAAAAAGAACAATGGAAGACCAACTATCTGAACTCAGATCGCTCTGTAAACGTTCAGGAGCACATGAAAAAGCAAAAGCAACTGGAGGAGAGTGGCCTTGGTAACGTGGAGGTCATGGATCGCGCCAGGGCTATGGGAAAAGACGATTTTCTTAAAATCCTCATCACCCAGCTTTCTCATCAAGATCCCACCGAACCTCTCAAAGACCAGGACTTTATTGCGCAGATGGCGCAGTTTTCATCCCTGGAACAGATGCAGAATATGTCTAAAAACATGACTCGCATCGCTGATCGGCAATCTATGGAACTGGTCGGCAAATTTGTTGCAGGTCCAGATGCATTAAATGGAGATCGCGTATCCGGCATTGCAACTGCTATCATGTATGACGATTCCGGTAAGGTACTTTTGAACGTAGGCGAACGTATGGTAGACGTTAACGATGTAAAAGTCATCTCAGATCCTGCTTCCCTGCATAACGCCGCAAAAGGTCTGGAAGGCATCGCCTCTGGCAATACGCTTCTTTCCGAAGGTGAAAAGAGGGAATCGATGGAAGGATTTAAGCCTCAGCCTGCTTACATTCCACAAAAACAACCATCGCAGGATGCAAAAGACAACGAGAGGCAAGACGAAATTCCTGGAGAAAAGCATAGCCTTCTCATGATAGAGAGAAGTGCAAAAGAGCAATACGAACGCATTCTCGAAAAAAAATCCTCTGGCAAGCATTTTGCCGCATAAGGCATGGCTGAATCATGATCAGGTTCTGTCAGTCAAATCAGAGTTTATCTTAAGTTTTTGCGGTAATGATCGAAGATACAAAAAAAGAGCAGGGCGCGAATCCACAAGCGAGCAAGGTTGGTAAAAAACTATGATGCGATCACTCTATTCCGGTGTCTCCGGATTGAAAAATCATCAAATCAGGATGGATGTCATCGGAAACAACATTTCCAATGTGAACACCCACGGATTCAAATCCGAGCGTGTTACCTTTATGGATATGATTAGCCAGGAACAAAAAGGAGCATCAGAACCCCGTGACAACATCGGAGGTATTAACCCGCAACAGGTCGGTCTGGGTATGATGGTTGCTTCCATCGATAAGATCATGACCCAGGGATCCCTTCAAAATACGGGAAAGAATACCGACGTTGCCCTTTCCGGTGAAGGTTTCTTCATATTGCGCGACGGAAACAAGCAATTCTATACAAGGGCCGGACAATTCGATCTGGATAAAGAGGGATTCTATGTGAATCCAGGTACAGGACTCCATGTGCAAGGATGGAATGCTCGCAAAGATAAAGATGGCAACGCCTTCATCAACGCTGCGTCCAGCCCTGAAGATATTCGAATCCCTGTATACGGAAAAAAACAGGCGAAAGCTACCACAGAGGTGGTATATGAATCCAATTTGAATCAAGCAGTGGAAGCAGTGCCACCCGATGCAACCAATGACCAGATCGAAGATTTTTTGATGGGTCCTCCCGATAAGAGACGTGGGCATGTGGCCACCATAAACGTTTACGACGATGAAGGAAATAAAAGAGAGCTTCGCCTGGAGTTTTACAAAGCAGGCGATAACAGATGGAAAGTCAGGACTTCTCTGGAAAATGCTTCACAGGTTAGCGCAAATGTGATCGGCCCCGGTGGTCAGGATACGCCACGTCCGGACAATAATGAATTTGAACTCGGGTTTACCCCCGATGGACGCATCGCAAGCATCTCCGATGGTGTAGATGCACTTTCCGATGGAAAGCTGACCGTCAATGTAAGCTTCAGAATTCCCGGCAATCCGGCAACCCAGACCTTTCGATTGAATATGGGAGAAGCCGGGGGAATGAAGGGAGTGACTCAATTCGCCTCATCGTTCACAACCAGGGCAAAGGATCAGGACGGATATCCGATGGGATATCTGGAATCCTTTTCTATAGATACCACAGGAACAGTAGTAGGAACTTATTCCAGCGGTGTAAAAGAGCCTCTGGCCAGAATAGCCCTTGCGACATTCACTAATCCCGGCGGTCTTACGAAAGAGGGCGAGACCAAATACGCGGAATCCATTAACTCCGGAACTGCCAACGTTGGCGAAGCAACCACCGGAGGGAAGGGGAGGATCAACGCGGGACTCCTGGAGATGTCCAATGTTGACCTAACCGATCAGTTCACGGATATGATTGTGACTCAACGGGGTTTTCAGGCCAACTCCAGAACCATCACTACTTCGGATCAGATGATTCAGGAAATCTTAAGTCTCAAACGGTAAGCCCTTGATAGGTACGGAGATACATGCAGGTGAGGTGGATTGACTCTCAGACCGGTTCCGGTGTTTGAGTCAGTCCAGTCACTTCGTTTATTATCAGGTCGCATATCGTTGGAAGTTGAGCCCCGACTCTTGCTGAAAGTTCCATGCCTAACGACATCCCTTCCTGCGCGATGGAGACCGCAAAAAGGATTACCTCCGGAACATTGCCAGAGAGGTAAAATGCATCCAGAAGGTCCTTAAGACCGATATCGTGAGCGGTCAGAGTAGGAGGGTAATCCGAAGCGAATCGCGGTTTCAGGCGAGTGACGCTTCCCGGCGGTTTTTCATCCAGAGTTGCATCAATAAGAATTACAGTATCAGCGCTCTGCATAGGGCCCAGAAGAGCAAAGCTTCCAGTGCCACCGTCCAGCAAAGTCACACCGTCCGGCGGTGACCACTCCTCTTCCAGCTTGCGCAGGGCAGCAACTCCAACGCCCTCATCACCATAGAGGATATTCCCTATACCAAGAACGAGGATGTTTTCGGGACTCATGATTTGGAATCGTTCATATCTTTAACTTTTTCGATGTGGCAGAATTTCCATCCGCCGGCCATTGACGACACCACAGCCCTACCTTCAATGTAGTCATGGTAGAAAGTGAGATAAACATGCACGATCGTAAAAATCACATAGACCCACATAAGAAGATGATGGAAAAAACGAATGGGTGCATCCCCTCCGAAAAGGGGAGAGATCCAGGCAAAGAGATATGCAAGCCACGATTCACTCATATCGGAGTAGAGAGCAAGACCGGTGAACATGGAGAGAAGTATAATGCCTGCAAGGATCGTGTAACTGAGGGAAGCCAGAGCATTGTGACCCGGTGAAACATTCCCATGTTCATCTGTTTGCAGTACATCCACGCGAATCACTCTTTTCATCTCTTCCCACTGCTCACGCTTCAGTGGCAGCCAGTTTTTCCACTGTGCAAAACGATTGCCAACAAAGCCCCAGTATATGCGGAAAACGAGATTTACGATCAAAACGTAGGCGAAGCTGAAGTGAATGAATCGTATGGTACCCTGCACATATTGAGCTGAAGCCTCCCTTGCATGAAGGAAGGCAATGGGCGATCCGATCAAATAACCGGTGATGGCCAGAATTGCAATGGAAGCCGCATTGACCCAGTGGAAAAAGCGCACGGGTAGCTCCCAGATATATACTCTGGCATAATTTCCTGAGAAGCGGATTGCATTACTGTCCATGTCCATTCACCTCGAGAGCGATTGTAATTCAATAAAAGCTCATTTTGTGCAGGTGCTTACCATCAGGATCATAGACATGGACCGCACAGGCAATGCACGGGTCGAAGCTATGAATGGTGCGCAGAATTTCCACAGGCCTGGAAGGGTCGGCGAGACGTGTTCCAATTAGCGAGGCTTCATAGGAAGATCTGTTCCCCTTTGCATCTCTCGTTGACGCGTTCCACGTAGATGGCACTACGAGCTGGTAGTTATCGATTTTTTCATCTTTTATTTTAATCCAGTGGGCCAGCGCTCCCCGGGGTGCTTCGGTCATACCAACCCCTTCGCAATTGCCCGGCCAGCTTCCTGGTTCCCAGCGATCGTCATTGAAGGTTTTTGTATTTCCGTTCTTGATGTTGGATAACAACTTGTCGAAGAACTCCTGCTGCCATTGTACTACGAGCGCAGTTTCTAATCCCCGGGCAGCGGTTCTACCCAGTGTGGAAAAAAGTGCTGCCACAGGAGCACCCAGTTTCCCCAAAGTCGATTCCACCACCTCTACATAGGGTTCCCCTCGTGGATCTTTTTGATACTTACCGTATGCATATCCTACCAGCATTCTCGCCAGAGGACCCACCTCCATGGGCTCCCCTTTCCAGCGAGGAGTCTTCAACCATGAGTATTTTTTATCTACATCCAGATATTCGTAGGGAGGTTTTGGTCCGGTATATTTCAGGTTGGTCTCCCCATCAAAAGGGTGCAATGCTGCGTTGTCTCCACCTTCGTATTCATACCAGCTATGGGCAATATGCTCCTTAATCTGCTCTTTATCGCGACCATCCACCATATGAATTTTTGTAAGATCACGATTGAGGATCACACCGCGGGGGAATTTGAAGGTTTCGATATTGTTGTAGCCACCGGTGGGAAGGTCCCCGTACACCAGATAGTTGGAGAGTCCGCCTCCGATGGAAGCCCAGGTATCTTTGTAATAGCCTGCAATGGCCACAAGGTCTGGAATGTAGACCTGCTCTACAAATGTTCGTGCATCGTCGATGAGTTGTTTTACGAGATTCAGTTTTTCCGTATTGAGAGCTCCCAGTTCATTGATATCAATTGCTACGGGAGCGCCACCTACCAGGTAGTTGGGGTGTGGGTTTTTTCCGCCAAAAATTGTATGGACCTTAACAATCTCTTTCTGCCACTCCAGCGCCTCCAGATAGTGGGCCACAGCGATGAGATTCACTTCTGCCGGTAAGCGATAGGCAGGATGACCCCAGTAACCGTTTGCAAAGATGCCCAGTTGACCGCTTGATGCAAAAGTTGAAATGCGTTTTTGAATATCACGAAAATAGCCGGGAGAACTTTTGGGCCAGCTGGAAAGCGATCTTGCAATGCGGGAAGCCTCATCCGGATTGGCTTTGAGGGCAGCAACGATATCGACCCAGTCCAGAGCGTGTAGATGATAGAAGTGAACCACATGGTCCTGGCAATACTGGGCCGTAAACATGAGGTTGCGAATCAGTTCGGCATTCTCAGGAACGGAGATCTTGATGGCGTCCTCTACTGTACGAACGGAGGCAAGAGCATGGACCGTTGTGCATACTCCGCAAACTCGCTCCACAAAAGCCCAGGCGTCTCTTGGGTCGCGTCCTTTGAGGATCTTTTCTATACCACGGACCATAGTGCCCGAGCTATAGGCATCAGTAATAACGCCATTTGCGTCTACCACAGCCTCCACCCGGAGGTGCCCTTCAATACGGGTGATAGGATCCACCACAATTCGTTTGCCCATAAAAACCTCCCGAGGCTCCTGTAGAATCCACTCCGGCAATCTTGCATCAGGTAAAGCGCTGGTCCGATGGTGCCGGAGTATTTAAGAATACAATCCTGTCCTTTTAGACGAAGTTATCGATCCTTATATTGTATGTTTTTAAATATCACTACTCTTTCATTTCTCTGGATTCATCCAGGTGTTCCTGGATTACACCTTTTTTGCGTATGTTGGTTGTAATGGCATGAGCTGTTACTCCTGCTACCGCTCCTGCCGCAAGGGTCAGCCCGATTTTATCAGCGGTCCCTTCTATGCCAAATCCTGCCACA
>JBNLFC010000181.1:0-7505 GCA_050305335.1 Leptospirales bacterium | reverse complement strand
TCTCTAACGTATGCAACGTGAAAATTTCCTTGTGTAGTGTAAAGTATAAAAAGCCTATCATACTGAGCGTCCATAGGATTGCGACCGAATATCCCAGTTGCTCACGGCTGAAGCTATTTGCCAGATCAGGGTGTTTGTGCAGTAGATAAGTGGCCAGAATTCCCGCATCCGTATTGGAAACATGTTTTATAAAGTCCAGCGTATCAAAAAAACAGTACCATATAAAAAGTGTTCCGGAAACGATCATACCAGGTTGCAAAAATTTACGAGGCAGCAATGAAAGGACCGAAAAAAACAAAGCCCAGGACAGACCCGTGGTAAAAGCCCGGCTGCCCCACTCCGTAAAGACATAGCTGATATACCATAAAAATATTACAAAAATTACGAGAGTAAATCGATCCCATTTTCCCGTGAGCCCACTGTAAAGAAATCGAGTGCCTGTCACGGCTGTTCCTATGTATCCCGCAGATACGGTCATGTAAAATGCAAGGCCCTCAGAAAGGCCCTTCACGGTAGTCTGTCCATTTTCACCGGGAAGAATTTCAATACGATTGAGAACTCCTCCGGTCACCATAGTGGAGAGGCCATGCCATATTTCATGGATTAGAACGGCCAGGTATTTGAATGGAAGCAGATAGGGCGATTCCCAGAAAAGTGTCACCAGCACAGCGGTGGCCACCATGAGTATCAGTCCACGGAGGTTCACATATATTCTATCGACCGATTTTAATGGATTCCCTATACTCTATCTGGCCGTTTCCACGTTCTTTTGCCAGCATCAGACTCCTCTCTGCTTCTTTGAAAAGTCCTTCTCCATCCAGACCGTCGCCGGGCCGGGAAAGATAAGTTCCAATGGAGATGGCAATGGAAATACCCTCAGGAACTGAACCTGCTATATGGAGTCTGCTGTGATCGGATGGTGGTCCGTAAGAAAGTCCTGCCACTTTTTTTGCAATGCGATTGGCAAGATTGCTGATGCCGGAAGGTTTTACATGTGACATGAGTATGGCAAACTCCTCTCCGCCGGATCTTGCCAGTACATCCACTCGCCGAATGCAAGATTTCAATATTTTGGCAATGTCTTTTAAGATCTGGTCACCGATTTTATGGCCGAGTAAATCATTGAGTTCCCTGAAGTGGTTGATATCAAGAATGACGAGTGCCAGAGTGTGGTCGTAACGGTCTTTTCTATCCACTGCCTCAGATATGCGATCCAGTAAAAACTTACGATTGTTCAGCCCGGTCAACAGGTCGTACACCGTTAATTTCGTAAGGTGATGATTCAGTTTTTCCATTTCCTGAAGCTGACGCTCCAGTTTGCGAGCCAGCAACCTGGCCTCCAGATGAACGGTCAGTCTACCCAGCAATTCTTCTTTGATAAAAGGTTTGTGCAGATAGTCGGTGACACCTGTCCGAAAAAGTGCCAGCAGATCCAGAGAGTCCGCTCCGCTTAAAACTATAATTGGCACATTTTTCAGGCTCAATTCTTTGCGCACACGCCACGTCAGTTCACCACCATTCAAACCGGGCATTTCATAGTCGGTAATAATCACATCTATACTATTCGTATACTGCTGAACCAGTTCAAAACCTTCTACACCGGTCTTCGCCTCAAATACTACGACGCCCATGGATGTTAGAAAATCGTTTACTATCATTCTGGATTGACGCGAGTCGTCCACCACAAGGGCGGTGCACCCTTTCAATCTGGATTCGGGGAAAAGAATGTTTTTAACGGATGCCGCTACTTCACCTCTGGAGAATGGTTTGGAGATGAAATCTGCACCGCCGCTTTCGAAGCCATGGCGGCGCCCTTCGATTGTGTCATGGCTGGTGATAAAAATGATCGGAAAACGTTGATCTGACGCATTTGCCGGTGAATGATAAAAAGATTCACCATTGATTGTATGACATATTTCATATCCGTTGTGCCCGCTTAATTCAACGGATATAGTCATCAGATGGATGGGGATGGTGGCAAGAATGGAATAAATGTTTTCTTCGCTTTCGGCTTCGAACACCTGCAGGCCTATCGCCTCCAGTTCTTCCTTGATGATGGCACGCACCATTTTCGAATTATCAGCCACCAGAACATTTTTTTTCCCGGAAGTGTTTTTCGGTCGAATACTGTCTGACGGATGTTTATTTCCCCGGGAGCTAAGAGAGTCGACCATTTCAATACCCGAAAATCAACAACCTTAATTTTTACTGTATCTCAAGGTGGCGCCGGGATACCGCTGGCACGAACTCTCAGTCAAAAGATGAGTCCTTACGCCGAAATTCCAGTAACGCCCAACCTTCATCGTCTACACTTTTTGTAAGGTTCCATCGGCTGGAAAAATATGCAATCAAATCCTCTTTTTTTTCGCTTAAAACTCCCGATATTACAATCCTGGAAAAATTACCATCCTCAATAGTATTGCTCCACTGCAGGATGATGTTTTTCGTTAAATTACCGATAAATAGATCTGCCCGGTAACTGGCAAACTCCTCCAGATCAAACCCTCCAGTCTTCGTTTCAATACGTGCGGGGTCTATATTGTTCAGTAACATATTCTGTTTCACCGCAGTTATAGCATTACCGTCAATGTCGAAGGCAAATGCGTGGGCGGCACCTTTGAGAACGGCTGCAATGGAAAGAATCCCGGATCCACATCCGGCGTCGATTACCCGATCTCCGGGTTGAATGATCTCGTCCAGGTATTGGATGCACATCCTCGTAGTCGGGTGCTGGCCTGTACCGAATGCTATACCGGGATCCAGTATTAGAGGGATGTCATTTTGAGACATAAGCTTTCGTGTCTCTTCGGAATCGCGCTCCCAGGAGGGGATGATGACAAAGTGAGAGGAGATGCGAAAGGGTTTGTAATATTTTTTGTAGGATTCCAGATACTCATCTTTTTTTACCGGTTTTTGTTTAATCTCATAGCGGGAAATGCCCGTGGCCGCCAGGAGGAGCTCCAGTTGTACATTGGGGAACTCCGCACGGATCGGAAAATAGAAGACCAATCGTGTGGAGTCATTGTTTAGATTTCCTTCTTCATAAAGGACTTCATAATACCCGGAAAGATCAGCAAGAACATCGCCCTGGTCTATGATTGCCGTCAGATCCTGGGCGTCGGACTTGTTTAGAGTGAGTTCCAGTTCTATAAAAACTTCTTCGTTGTCCATCTGCATTACGCCGGATTTCCGTTTTCCCTATCTCCCGGCAATGAAGCAAAGGGGAAGGCATGGAGGAAGTCTTCCATACTCATTTCCAGAACGCCACCGTAAAGGTCTCCTTTCGTGAGACGATATTCTACGGCTTTCAGATAGGAATGCGCATCGTGGATGCACTGTTCTATGGTGAGCCCGTTTAACTGAGAGCTGAATTCTTGCTGGTTGTCAAATTTAACCGCTTCGTCTTTGTTTTCAACAATTTCCTTGCTGGTCCCTTCCATGTCGGCCATGAGACTCTCAAAAAAAGAAACGATACGCACCGACAGGTCCAGAATTTTCTGCCGCAATTCTCTGGCGGAATTTCCTTTGCGGCTATCGAGTATTTGCATGCGCCGTGCGTGTTCTATGTAGTTGCGCGTGGTGGTTCCATCTGCCACGCCCTTGTTGTATTCATCCGATTCATGAATGTATATCTTCATAAGATCGTATACTTCGCGTATTGCGTTCATCAGGTCGTTTGTGATGCGTCTTGCATCGAATTTTTCCCCCATTCTGTACGTAGCGTTGTATCGAACTCTTGTTGTGGTGAGTAGAAAGGAGTATTTAGCTTCGAATACTCGGAACAGTAGAAACGCAATCAGTCCCTTGTCTCTATGGGAAAGGCGGCTCATGTCTCCTTTTGGATCGATTCGCGACAAAATATCGGCAGGGACCAGAGATTCCATATAGTCCAGCCCTCGCGTGGCGCTTTCAGGAATATCCTCCACATGGAGGAGAACTTCATCTTCTGCAGGTGGCTCTTCTTCACTCTTCTTTTCTTCAACCAATTCGTTTTTCTGGGGCGTGGGCGCTACCCCTCCCAGAGGGTCTCCCGCGGATCTGATTCCCAGCACCAGAACGGGAGTATACTGGATGATGGATTCGAAAATTCGTCCTCCGGGCTCCGCCTTGACAAGTTCCATGCGTTGTGCCAGCAGGACCATACGAGGATAGATGTCGTTCATTAAATGCCGCCAGTCTTCCCGTATCTTTTTTCTTTTAGCCGCGTACAGGCTGGCAGACTTCTGCTCATGTTTCTCTTCCGAATCGATGGCAAGTTCTGCCGAGATAAGGTATGTGTCCTGATAAGGTTTAATAATGTACAGCTTTCGCAGCAAAGAAAAAAAAGGACTGCGAATTCTTTCAAAAGAGACCGGTGCTTCCCCGTTGGCGATGTAATCCCTGGTCAACTCTTCCAGCTCCATCCGATCGTACAACTTTGCCGCATATTCCAGTAGCTCCACATGGATTGGATTTTTGCGATCCAGGTCTTCGATAATCTTGCGACCTATTTCTGGATTCATAGTGAATAATTCATGGGCAAGCATATTAGCTTCCATTAACGCCTGCTTTGTGTCCAGATTGATCCAGGAGAGAAAAATGGGTTTTACAAGGTCTTTGCTAAAAAAAGCGATGCCGGCCATCCAGGTCTGAAAGCGAATAATAAAACGATTTACCACGCTATGAGCATCTTTCTCCTCATTTTCCAGCAATCGCTGGACCCGATCTTTTTGATAGTTCTCTTCTCGCATCCTGTCACGAGCGAGCTGAGAAGGCAGTCTCGTATCACCCTGACCGCTCCGACTTCTCCGCCGGCTGTCATCGGCTCTGGATTTTTCATTGAGAGATTTTTCATTCAATACCCGGCCGCCAGCATCGGTAAACTTACCCAGCATCTGCTTCCGATCCTCGTCGTGCAGACGGTTTACGCCAATGGCCTTTCGGGTTTTGTCGAACTCCATTTTGTCCATACGTCATCTCTTTTTAAAGCGGTTCGTAATGGGATCCCTTTTTACCGGTGGCCCTTTCCTTCTGTCGATCCATTTTTCTAATTACGATAGGGGATATTACCGATCCTTTATTTACAATCAGGAAAGAAAAGGGCATTGCGGAGAGTCAATTTTTCCGAAAAGTCACAGTTTTACGGAACGGTACATGATAATGAAAACTTTTACCCTGGAACAGAAAATTGTCAGCTGGAACCGGACTCCGGTAGAGATTCTCGCAGAAATCAGTCAGAAATACCAGCAGGATCCGGGGATTCTCGGACTCCTTCAGTTTGGTTCCACTGTCGATGCCGATCCGGGAAAGAGTGTGGGTGACATAGATCTGGGAGTGGTATACGACGATGGATTTTTTCCCCGGGAAGAAGCACCCTCCATACTGGATATTTTTTACTGGGAGAGAAGGAGGTGGGAGAAGGGGTTCTGTCTTCAGCTGGAACTGGCTCGAAATTCAAAAATCCTGTACGACCCCTATGGCGTAATTCGCGGTAAACTGGAGTATTTACGGCGCATGCTTTTGCCGGACTGGCAGCAATACTTGATAGGAAGGCCCCTGGAGCTAGCTAGCAGACAGACTGTAAAATATTGAACTTTTCAAACTCCTTGACTACCATGCTCTGGATCTTACATCTTTCGCGATCCACCTCACCGTAATGGGCATTGAGAGTCTCCACTACCTCGCTATCAATGGCGCCTTTGTTTGCCAGACTGCGCAGCAACTGGATCACTTCTGGCCTTGACATCCCTTCACGGTAGGGCCGATCTTCTGTCACAGCAGTGAAAATATCCGCTACCGACATGATACGGGAGCCCATCAACAACTGCTCACTCCGCAATCGAAATGGATATCCGGTTCCATCCAGCCGTTCGTGGTGAAAAGAGGCCCACTGGTTGATCAATTCCAGACCCGGTAATTTTTCCAGAATCGTGTAAGTATAATAAGAGTGTTTACGGATGATCTTTTTCTCTTTGTTCGTGAGCTTTCCCTTTTTCTCCAGGATCTCAACGGGAATGGCCAGTTTCCCGAGGTCATGGAGATAGCCTGCAATCCTCATCCAGCGAGCTTCGGATGAGCTCATACCGCAGAGAGTGGCCAGATGAAAAGCAACGGTGGCCACACCCGAAGAGTGGGTGGCGGTAAAACGACTCCGCATATCAATCACTCTTGCAAGAAAAATAGCAAAAGATTCCAGTTCGTCTGAATCCATGATCTGTTCATGCTTTCTATAGTAACTCTGGTAGACACGGACAAAGTCGTTCATATCCAGCCCCAGCCAGAACGATTCACTACGCGCCACCCTCAAAAAAGCTTCTACATATTCGGGATGAAAGAGGCGTCTGGAGTCCGCAAGGATTCGCTCCTGGATGGAAGCTGATTGCAGGAGAACATCTTTGTTTCTATTGATGAGCACCTCTACCCTGTCTGCGATGTGAAGTATGTGCGAAAGCTCCGGTACTTTGCAATTTTTGTAATGTAGTCCATCTCCACCAGCATAGGCCACATGGTGAAAATCCACTACTCTGGCAACGGAAGAAAAAGGAGGATAGGTGGCCAGAAGTTGTCCACCTCTTCTGGCATGAAGCATGGGAGAATTTTCTTCGTAATTACTCAGAGCAATTCGCTCGTCAACCGAAATGGCTCCAATGTCATGCAGCGCGCCCGCAATGAGCAACTGGCTTTGATCATCTTTGCTCAGGCCTGCTTCAGCCGCGATTTGCATGGCAATGTAAGCGACCCGTCGATGGTGATCGTGCAAACGGTCATTCACAAGATCCATTATGCCGGATAGTGCCATAACCATGTCGATGAGCGGAATATGAATGGTGCCAGGTAACTTCATAGCTTGGAGCACATTTCAAAAACCCATTCCGAATCTTTGATAGAAAGATATGCGGTTTTTCTCTAAAATGACTGGTACAATATAATTAAAATGATCAGCGACAGCAAGCTTAAAAAATGCTGACTTTACGGTGAATCATGATAACAATTAATATAGTTATATTTAACATATGCAAGCATGAGTAGCATAGGAAAAATACGGTGCTCTTTTTCGGGATTCCTTGATTTACCCGTCAGGTTATGATTCATCTTCGCTTTCGATAATTTCGGGTAGATTTTCGGGGAGGTTTTTTTACCGCTAAAGAGGGCCTTCCCATTATATCGTGACCGGATTCTATAGCTTTGAGTTGATCACGAAGGATAGCCGCCTTTTCAAACTCCATCTTTTCAGCTGCCTCCAGCATAGCTTTGCGAATCATATTTTTTTGCTCCGCGGCTGTAAGTTTTTCTCCGCCCTTTAATAATTTTTCCACTTCTCCGTATGCTTGTTCTTCCGAGCGTATGATGTCATTCTCGCGAACAAGCATATCCTGTATATCTTTGTCTATTGTTGTTGGTGTTATACCATGTGCCATGTTATAATCCATCTGAATTTTACGACGCCGCATAGTCTCTGTTATTGCTTTTTCCATGGAAGGAGTCGTCTTATCCGCATAAAGGATTGCTTTTCCACTGGCGTTGCG
>JBNLFC010000180.1:5703-7527 GCA_050305335.1 Leptospirales bacterium | reverse complement strand
GGGATACCTCTTTCACAAGACTGAAGCGCTTAACACCCTGTACCAGTACCTGAATTGAGTCTTCGGAAAGTGGAGACATTTTATGAATTTTTAAAACTGTTCCGAAGCGATAGAGATCCGACTCAAAAGGATTATCCTGATTGAGTTCTCTGGCCAGCACCACTCCCAGGACCCTGTGGTCGCCGTCATGTGCCGCCTTCACGACCTCCAGCACCTGGTCTCCGCTGAACACCAGGGGCACCATCATCCCGGGAAAAATGGGGCGCTGGATCAACGGGAGAATGAGCAGCTTCTCAGGCAGAATATCCGATGCCAGGACGATTCCCCGCTTCTCTTTGCCATTCTCCTCTTCGTGATTGGAGTTGAGTTCGGTTTTTTCCTCTCCTCCATCGCCGCTGTCATTCTCCGGTTCAGGACTCTCCTCCATTTCATTTGAAGTGTCGTTTGGATCATGTCCCATAGTCATACCATCAACTCCCTTTATCTATTGCTAAACCATATGACCGATGAAGGTCACCTACGCTTCATAAAAACGGCGTATTCAGCAGAAAAATCCAGCTCCTTTTCAAAGGATGATCGTGGCAATTCCGTTGAAAGAATTTTTTTTGCTGAATTGGGCTCTGCTTCCCGGGAACTCGCGTGAATGAGCAGAAAAAAGTTGACGGAATAGATTTTATTCGTAAACTGGTTTACAAATAAAATCAAGGAGATTTGTTATGTGGATGCGAAGTCATGAGGCAACTCTGTCCGGAGTAAGCGCATCGGAGGTGTGGAACGTCTGGGCCAATGTAAACGGCTGGAATCGCTGGCAAAAAGATCTGGAATCCGCAAGGCTGGATGGCGAATTTGAGTCTGGCTCCACCTTTCGTTTCAAACCGAAGGGAGGGCCATCTGTAAAAATTACAATACTGGAGGCGGTAAAGAATCGTGGATTCATTGACCTTACCAAATTTCCACTGGCAAGAATGTACGGTTCCCATCAGTTTACGGAGGAAGATGGTTTATTGAAAATGAAGACTTCCATGTCCATGGAGGGACCACTGACATTTCTCTGGCGAAAACTGGTGGGCCAAGAGATTGTGAATAAGCTCCCCCGGCAGATGGAGTGGCTGGCGCAGGAGATAGAGAATGTTAAACAAAGAGAGTCCTTTCAAAAAAGAGCAAGCCAGCGATAGTCCCGGTTTTCTTTTATTCCAGGTGGTGAATCTGTGGCAGGCTGCACTGCAGAAAATCTTTCAAAAGTGCGGCATAACACAGACCCAATATGCAATACTTGCATCTCTAAAATATTTTGCAGAAAGAGGCGAGAGCTCCACCCAGAGCCACCTGGTAGAGCACTCTCATATAGAAAAGATGACTCTTTCCAAAGCAGTGCGTTCTCTGGAAGAACAACAGCTGGTGACCCGGGAGCGCTCCGCCGAAGACGGCCGTTTGATCTTTGTGAAATTAAGCGACAGGGGAGAGTCTTTGATCCTGGAGGCAATTCAGCTGGTGGAAGATGAGGACGAGCGTTTTTTCGGGTCATTATCATCCATGCAGAGAGATGAGTTCAGAGAGATTGCATTAACGTTGATCCAGGGAAATGTAAGGGGATTGATCTGAAGGATCGTGCACGGGAGGGAATGTACAACTTTAAAACCAGAGAAAAGAATTGACCCTTGCCAATACTCCAGCATACCATTCCAGAAAAATAGACGAGGAGTCGCTTTTATGAAAAGGTTTTTCGGTGTTTTTCTGGTATTACTCATCCCCATGGCCATACAGGCCGAGTCCATGAGGGTCACCATATCACCCACGTATGATAATCCTCCCTTTCGTGTGGGC